>JBFFJV010000147.1:0-6459 GCA_041555695.1 Thiohalomonadaceae bacterium
CGGCCAAAGCTGATGATCTCCAGCAGGGCATTACCCATGATGCGGTTCTTGCCGTGACTACCCCCGCTGGCCTCACCCACGCAGTAAAGTCCGGGAATAGTAGTCTCGCCATTTTCATCGATGGCGACGCCACCGTTCTGGTAGTGCAGGGTAGGGTAGATCAGCAGCGGCGTGGTGTGGGGATCGATTCCCGCCTTCTCACCCAGGTGGATCAGTTTGGGGAAGCGTTTTTTCAGGATACCGGGATTGCGTAACTCCAGCCCCGGCGTATCCAGCCAGACACCCTGTGCATCGTTTTCGGCCTGAATGCCGCGCCCCTCGGCACACTCTTTGAGTACGGCCGCGGCCACCACATCACGCGGCTTCAGTTCATCGACAAAACGCTCGCCCTTGCCGTTGAGCAGGTAGGTACCCGCGGAGCGCACCCCCTCGGTGATCAGGGTACCCGCCAGGTGATGCGGATAGGCCAGACCGGTCGGGTGATACTGGAACGAGTCGAGGTCGCGCAATCTGGCACCCAGGCGATAGGCCAGCACCAGGCCGTCGCCGGTGGCACCGAAGTGGTTGGAGGTGGGGAAGTTGTTCAGGTGCATGCGACCGATACCGCCGGTGGCGATAATCACGCTCTTGGCGATTACCTGCACGTAGCGGCAATCCTTGAGGTTGGAGATCACCGCTCCTGCACAGTGGCCCGACTCGCTGGTCATCAGCTCCACCGCCGGGCTGTAGTCCCACACATCCACATCGGAGTTCTGTACTGCCTCACGCAGCACTCGCATCATCTCCAGACCGGTGTAGTCGCGGTAGTAGCACACACGGTTGGCCGAGGTGCCACCGGCACGGCGGGTCAGCAGGTCGCCAAACTCGTCCATGTCGAACTGCATGCCCTGCTGGATCAGCCAGCGAATCACATCCGGGCCGTCCATCACCATCTGCGACACCAGCTTCTTCTCACCACAGTGATGCCCGGCCTTCAGGGTATCGTCGTAGTGCATCTGCGGCGTGTCCTCTTTCTCGATAGAGGCCTGAATGCCGCCTTCGGCCATTACGGTATTACTGTCACCGAGGCGCAGCTTGGTGGCGAGGATCACGCTGGCACCATTCTCTGCCGCCACCAGTGCCGCGGCACAACCGGCACCGCCGCCGCCGATCACCAGCACATCGGTCTCGACGACCGCGGCACCGGCAAGGTCGGCCTCATCAATGCGGGCATCGGCCTGCAGCACCTCCGCCAGCTGGCGGTGGCACTGATCGCCGCTATTGGGGCCGACCTTAAGCGTGGCCAGGGTGTCGGCGCGATAATCGGGATGATAGGCCTGCAGCAGGGCATCCTTATCGTCGTGCTGCTCCTGCAGCGGGCGCTCGTTGAGGGCCTGATATTCGCTCAGGGCCTGCTCGTAGCTGATGGGGGCACTACTCATCATCGGTGTCCTCAATCGTCAGCTCGCCCTTGCGGATCTGCTCCAGGCGGTGGATCAGGTTGGAGGGGCGGGAGTGGAAGTAACCGGTGACGCGACGCGAGAACAGGCCAACGTGGTTGGGGGCGATCTCCTCGGCACAACCGGTCATGCAGATATTGCACATAATGCACTCAACAAAGAGGTCGCCGGCCTCGCGAAAGCGGCCCTTGCTCGCCAGTGCCACACCCTTTTCAACATCGATGCCCTTGGGGCAGCCCTTGGTGCAGCCGCCGCAGTGGCGGCAGTTCTCTGCCTCGGGAAAAATGCGGTGAAACTCCGCCTGCACATCCCACGAGTTCTTGATCTCAGAGAGCTTATAGTGGTGGTGGGTGGGGCTGGGAAAGACCAGGAACATTACCTGCATTCCTTCCTCCACCAGCGTCTGACAACCCAGCTCGATCTTCACCCCGTCATCATCGTCGCGGCGCACCAGCACCCGGCAGGAGCCACAGACCCCCTCCAGACAGCCAACGCCCTTCACCCGCGGATAACCCGCATGCCACAGGGCCTGAATCACAGAGAGCGAAGGCGGGGCCTGAATCGCCTTACCGTCGATCACGACGTTTACCACTTGTTGGGACTCACCACTCATACAGCACTACACACCACGAGGTTAAAGTGAAAACAGGTCGGCTATTGTAGCGAAAATCCTCAGCCAGTTCCCAAACTAATTATCCCGGACCGGAGCAGGCTGTAAACCGTGTGGAAGCAGGATTTACCGTGTCAACACGGTCACGGGTGAGGGCATGTGCTGCATTACTCATCTGAGATAGTGCATATGGGAAATGCCCCCTGTCAGAAGATGTCACCAGATAATTGTCATAAATATTTCCCGCCATATTGAATAGTGGTGAGACAGACCTTATCCACACATGCAATAGTGTTAATTGAAGTATTAGCGGCGGCTTATATACTGATGATAGGGGTGATGATGACGATGAGAGATTATTTCAAATTAGTCGCAGTGGTAATGGCGGGCTCCCTGTTGCTAACCGCGTGCAGCGATGAGACCGGGAAAAGCGCGCCCTCGTACAAGGAGCAGATGCTGGTCTACTGTGGCATCACCATGGTTCACCCGATTAACGAGATCGCCAGGATTCTGGAGCCGGAACTTGGTGTACAAATTGTGATCACGCAAGGCGGCTCCGAGGATCTCTACCAGAGCCTGAATACGGCAAGAAGGGGAGATCTCTACCTGCCGGGTTCCGCCTCCTACCGCAAAAAACACGAAAAAGAGGGGTTGCTGGGGGACTATACCCACGTCGGCTACAACCAGGCGGCAATCATGGTGGCGAAGGGCAATCCGCTGCAGGTTAGCAGCCAGCTTGAACAGCTTACCCGCAGTGACCTCAAGGTGGTGATCGGGGATCCCTCAACGGGAAGTATCGGTCGGGAGACCAAGCGCATACTTGATGGTGCAGGGCTATACGACAAGGTGCGTGCTAACACGATTTACCTCACCACGGATTCGCGGAATCTTAGCCATGCGATCAGAGCCAGAGAGGCCGATATTGCGCTCAACTGGCGTGCAACGGCCTTTTTTGCAGAAAACCAGGACGCTATCGACGCCGTTGACCTTGCGCCGGAAATTGCACAACCAAAGAAACTGCTGCTGAATCTCCTGACCTTTTCCTCTATGCCGGACAAGGCAAAACGCTTTATGGAGTTTGCCGCATCGGAGAAGGGGCAGGCGATATTCAGAAAGCATGGTTTTCTCGACAACCAGATGAAAACGGGAGAGTTCTGATAACTACTGCAAACCTCAATGAATCACACTAAGCATACTGATATGGCTGAGGGTCTGTCAGGGAAAAAGGGGGCGGGGATATCGTCAAACAGGATCTATCTTCTGTTTGGCATCAACCTGCTGGGATTTATCCTGGTGTTTGCCCTCGATCGGGTGGTCGGCAACCTGATCCATGATCTGAATGACCAGCTGCGCAACGAGCAGTCACGGGTCTTTATCGGCGAGATGCTCTCCAACGACCTGGCGCGACTGGAGGCAAAAACCTACCAGATGGCGACCACTTCCGGCGAGAAGGCACAGGCATGGATCTATCAGGATATCGAGCTGATTGTGGCGCAACTGAATGAGGGCCTGAATGTTCTGGAACAGGGCGGTGAGATTGTACGTGAAACCAGGCTGAACATTGAAAGTCAGGAGAAGATGGTCCGCCGCTTCGTCTATCAGCCTGAAGATGCGCGCGAGTATGTACTTGAGGCCATTGATTTAAAACCCAAGCTGAATCATGTCAGCGGCAAAGTGTTCGAGCTGTTGGCACTGCTGGGCAAGCGCGACAGACTGGATAAACAGGCCGATAGTGATAGCTATATCAGCGCTATCACCGAGGTGAAATTATATCTGCAGTCATTCCCGCCGCTGTTTACCCGCATGAAAGAGAATGCCAACCGCCTGTTCTATGAAAGCCAGCAGGAGCTGGACGGTATTCACGCAGACATCAGCAAAAGAGAGAACCACTACTTCGTCGTGCAGATGCTGCTGTCGCTGCTGATTATTGGCGCGGTACTCTTTATCGGTTTGCGTGTGTTGCGCCAGGTAGATAACTCAAACCGCAAACTTCGCGAATTGGCCAGGAACCTCGAGCTGCAGAAATATGCACTGGATCAGCACGCGATTGTCAGCATCACCGATGTCCAGGGGAACATTACCTATGCCAATGATAAATTCTGTGAGATTAGCGGCTTCCAGCGCGAGGAGCTGATTGGCCGGAATCACCGTATAGTCAAGTCTGGCAGGCATTCGCAGGAATTTTACCGCAGCATGTGGGAGACCATCTCACGTGGGAAAACCTGGCATGGCGAGGTGATGAATCGTGCGCGAGGTGGCGGCAGTTACTGGGTGGCCGCCACTATCGTGCCGTACCTGGGTGAGAACGGTAAGCCATTTCAGTACATCTCCATCCGCACCGACATTACCAATCGCAAGTTAATGGAGGAGGATATTCAGGAGAGCAATCGTTTCCTGACCAGCCTGACCGATACCATGGGTGAGGGGGTCTATGCACAGGATGCAGAAGGGAACTGCCGTTTCCTCAATCCTGAGGCGGAGAAGCTGCTGGGCTGGTCACTGGATGAATTAAAAGAGCACGGTATCCATGAGCTGATTCATCACCAGCTTGATGAGTGTGGTCATAAAGAGCCCAGTGAGCACTGTAATATCCGTAAAACCGTCTCACGGGGCGAGGTCTATCGCTCGGTTGACGAGGAGTTTATCCATCGGGACGGACGCGTGTTCCCCGTCTCTCTCGTCTCGGTGCCGCTGTTTAACGAGGGGAAGATGTCAGGCTCGGTTACCGTCTTCCACGACTTTAGTCACCGCCGGGAGATGGAGCAGATGCTGGCCAGTGCCAAGGAGTCTGCCGAGAAGGCGAACCAGGCGAAGTCCGAGTTTCTCTCCAGTATGAGTCACGAGCTGCGTACCCCGCTAAATGCCATTCTTGGCTTCTCGCAACTACTCAAGGCGGAACAGTTAGCAGATGAGCACAGTGATCTCATCTCAGAGATAAACCATGCGGGTGAGCACCTGCTGGGGCTGATTAATGAAATTTTAGACCTGGCGCGTATCGAATCCGGCAGGCTGGAGCTGTCGCTTGAACCGCTCGCGATTCAACGCATCGTCGATGACTGCATCAGCCTGACCAAACCCCTGGCAGATAAACGCGAGATTACGATAAACGTAAAATACGGCCCGGAAGGGCTGTGGCTTAAAGCCGATCGCACCCGCTTCAAACAGGCACTTCTCAATTTGATGTCCAATGGCATCAAGTACAACCGCGACGGGGGCACGCTTACCCTTACTATCGCGAAGAGTGATGATGAGAAGATGGTCACGATCTCTGTCACCGATACCGGCAACGGCATGGGGCCGGCGCAGCAGGCAAAATTGTTCCAGCCGTTCGAGCGGCTCGGACAGGATGCAACGGCAACCGAGGGAACCGGGATCGGCCTGGTGATCACCAAGGAGCTAATCCACCTCATGGGAGGGGAGATCGGTGTGGAGAGTACAGCCGGAGAGGGGAGCACCTTCTGGTTTGAATTACCCCTGGCAGAGGCTGTAGCGGCGACAACGGAAAGCGGCGGCGAAGAGCTGGTTGCCCGGAGCGCCATGCCGGCTGATGAGTCGATGCACCACACCACCGTGCTCTATATCGACGACAACAGCGTGAACTTGAAACTGGTCGAGAAATTTCTGCAGAAAAGGGCGGATGTTAGCCTCTACACGGCACAGCAACCCAAGAAAGGTCTCGCCATGGCCACCGAGATACTACCGGACCTGATCCTTCTGGATATCAATATGCCGGAGATGGATGGATATCAGGTGCTAGAGCAGCTGCTGGTGAATACACAAACCTGCCACATCCCCGTGGTGGGCCTGAGCGCCAATGCCATGCCCTCGGATATCGAACGTGCGACAAATGCCGGTTTCTCCGATTACCTGACCAAGCCGCTAAAAATCAAGGAATTGTTCGCGGCCATAGAACGAAACGGCAGGACAACCGTGCACCAGACTGCTACTTGAAACAGGGTTGAGTGCCCGGCGTTATGACAGATGCCGGGCACATCATCCACACCGGTTCGCTCATATCGGCAACACTCACGCCTGGCGCAGGCGGCAGCATCAGTAAGCCACCCTCTACAGTGTCACCCCGCCTACTCATCATCACCCCGTATAAAGAAACCAATGCAAACCCAGGCTCAGAACAGAGTTTTCTCTAACATAGATATATTCAAGCAATGGAGTTAGTCTTCTTGATAACGGTACCTGCACGGTACGTTAAGTAAGCTACATGAAACATAGTGTTCGAAAGACACACACCAAAATCAGCAAGATCAATCAGTATTAGGAGAGACAGTATGGACTGGCTCGGATACGCGTTAATTGTGATCCTTGTCCCCTTGGCGTTAAATGCCTTGACCAAGTCAGCAGATGTGCCGGCGGAGTTTAAGGAGGGCAAGACATGGCTTGCCTACGGCTTGC
>JBFFJV010000148.1:0-6457 GCA_041555695.1 Thiohalomonadaceae bacterium
AGCCGTTGGGCATTATCTTCGGGGGTGATGGGGGTGGCGAGTTTATAAAGCATATCGCCGGTATCCAGCCCAACATCCATCTGCATGATAGTGACGCCGGTCTCCTCATCGCCCTCGAGGATGGCGCGCTGAATCGGTGCTGCACCGCGCCAGCGAGGCAGTAGTGAGGCGTGAATATTGAGACAGCCCAGACGGGGTATGGTGAGTACCTCCGCAGGCAACAGCAGGCCGTAGGCGGCGACGATCATGACGTCGGGCTTAAGTGCCGCCAGCGCCTGTTGGGTCTCGGCATCTTTCAGGGTCTCGGGCTGGCGTACCTCGATGCCGTGTTGCAGTGCCAGTTCCTTGACCGGGCTCGCCTTGAGCTTGCGGCCACGCCCAGCGGGCCGGTCGGGCTGAGTGTAGACGGCGCTGACGCGGTGTTCGGTCTGCAGAAGCGCCGCCAGGGCGGTGGCGGCAAACTCAGGGGTACCGGCGTAGACGATATTCAGGGGATTACTCATAGGTTACCAGGTTGGTGAGTGTTTACATTGTTTGGCGTTGCTGTTTTTCCAGCTTCTTTTTAATGCGCTGTTGCTTGAGGCTCGAGAGATAGTCGACGAACAGCTTTCCGTCGAGGTGGTCGATCTCATGCTGAATGCAGACTGCCAGCAGGCCGCCGGTCTGAAGTTCGAAGGGTTCGCCGTTACGGTCCAGGGCCCGCACCTTCACCTTGTCGGCACGCTTTACTGTTTCGTAGATACCGGGCACCGAGAGGCAGCCCTCATCCATCTCCTCTTCCCCTTCGCGCTCAAGGATCTCCGGATTGATGAAGACCAGCGGCTGGTTTTTCTCTTCGGAGACATCGATGACGATGAGGCGCTGATGAAAGTCGACCTGGGTGGCTGCCAGACCGATACCGGGGGCCTCGTACATGGTCTCGAACATATCATCGATGACCTTGCGCAGCCGATCGTCGACATGCTCCACCGGTTTGGCCACGGTACGCAGGCGCTCGTCAGGAAAATGCAAAATTGTGAGGTGTGACATACTGATTCCGTAAAAAAGCTATAGTAAAACGATAGCTTTTGTTGCTAAAGTAATGATCATACTGAATTCTTACTACAATCCGCCAGACTATATGGGCGGGAAAATTTAGCTAATTTGCTTGAATATGCAGAGAATAAGGGATGCCCATGGATATCAAACATCTTCATTCTACCCGTTTTCTTCCCACCCAGCTGGTGGCAGTGATGATTATTTCACTGGCCGGTTGTGCTGGTACACCTGATGAGGATGAGTGGGAAGAAGAGCCCGAGGTGGTGGAGGTGGTACTTCCCGCTGCCGCACCGGTAACTCGCCAGGTCGAGCTGAAGCCTGACTACCCTGAAAAATACGTGGTGGTCAGGGGGGATACCCTGTGGGATATCTCGGCGCGTTTCCTCAAAGATCCATGGATGTGGCCGAAATTGTGGCACTTCAATCCGCATATCGCCAATCCGCACCTGATTTATCCGGGTGACATCCTCACCATTATCTTCATTAATGGCAAACCGATGCTGCAGGTAACCCGTAACGGTCAAGTGGTCTCTATGCCTGTAGAGGGCACAGCGGAGTCTGCAGCGGTTCCGCCAGAAGTACTGAAATCGGGTCAGCGTTACCCTACCGTCAAGCTGAGCCCGCGTGTTCGTGAGCAGGGGCTGGATGAGGCTATTCCGACTATCTCCATTAATGTGATTGGCCCGTTCCTTACCCGCCCAAGAGTTGTCGCAGAGGGCGAGCTGGAGATGGCGCCCTATATTATGGAGCATGGTGACGATCATCTGATCTCGGGTGATCAATATAAGGTTTACGTTCGTGGCCTGGTTGAAGATGAGGCGCACGCGGCCTATACCGTGGTGCGTGCAGGTCAGGTTTATCGTAACCCCAAGGATGAGGATGATATTCTCGGTTATGAGGCGATCTATCTTGGTGATGCCAGGCTGACCCGACTGGGCGACCCTGCCACCATGCGTATTTCCGAGAGTGCTCGTGAGATTCTGCGCGGAGACCGCCTCATTCCCAAGGGTGATGAAATTATCCAGCACAGCTTCAGCCCGCGTGCCCCGGATCATAAGGTCGATGGCCAGATCATTTCGGTACTGGATGGGGTCAACATGATTGGCCAGTACCAGGTGGTGGTACTGGATCTGGGACGCCAGGATGATGTCGTCGCGGGGCATGTCCTGGCGGTCAATCAACGCGGCAAGCAGGTGCGGGATCTCATTTCCGGCGAGCCCGATGTGGTCCTGCCAACTGAGCGTGGCGGTACGGTGATGATCTTCCGTGTCTTTGATCGCGTCAGTTATGCGCTGGTGATGGAGGCGACCAAGACCCTTCGTCTGCTCGACCAGGTAACCAATCCCTAGCCTGTTTCACCCCGGCAGCCACAGGGAGGTGGCTTGGTGATGAGTGTGGATACGCAGAGAGTGCGATACTGGCTGGCCCTGCTGCGCGCCCCCGGCGTCGGTGAGGTGAAATTCCAGCAGTTGCTGGAACAATACGGTGAACCTCAGGCCCTCTTTCAGAGTCCTCAACTTGTCGATGACAATCGACTTGGCGCTTATCTACGCGCCCCCGACTGGGAGCGCGTGGAGGATGATCTGGCCTGGGTTGAGCAGGAGGGGTGCCACCTTCTAACACTTCATGACAGTGACTACCCGCAATCGTTACGCGATATCCCTGATCCCCCGCCACTACTGTTCCTGCGAGGTAACCGCGAGGTTCTGACAAACCCGCAACTGGCGATGGTCGGCAGTCGTAACCCCAGTGCCAGTGGTCGCGAGACAGCCCACGATTTCGCCCGTACCCTGGCGGCATCGGGAATGGTGATTACCAGTGGCCTGGCGATGGGGATCGATACGGCGAGCCATCAGGGAGCGCTGGCCGGGGGAGGGCAGACCATTGCGGTGGTCGGCACCGGACTGGATCGGGTCTACCCGGCGGCCAATCGCGAACTGGCCTACGCCATTATCGATGGCGGCGGTGCGATGGTTTCGGAATTCCCCCCTGCGACACCACCGCATGCGGGAAATTTCCCCAGGCGAAACCGTATTATCAGCGGCCTCTCCTTAGGCACCATGGTGGTGGAGGCGGCATTACGCAGCGGCTCACTGATCACCGCACGGCTGGCCGCGGAGCAGGGGCGTGAGGTGTTCGCCATCCCGGGCTCTATCCATAACCCCCTGGCCCGTGGCTGTCACCAGCTGATCCGCCAGGGTGCAAAGCTGGTAGAGTCGGCGGGTGATGTGCTGGAGGAGCTGGCCCCCCAGCTGTATGCGGCATTGGCTGAGAAGAACCCGGAGGCCGGGCATGACACCCCCGAGGGCGGCAACGGTCTGGATGAGGAGTACCAGCGCCTGCTCGCCTGTATCGGTCATGAGGCGACCCCGGTAGACCAAATGGTGGAACGCAGTGGATTGACGGCGGAGGCGGTTTCCTCCATGCTGTTGTTATTGGAACTACGCGGTTTCGTCGAGTCCACCGCAGGTGGCTACGCACGAAGCAGCAAGAGATTGTGAGATGAAACAAGACGTATTTGAAATCCTGATCTACCTCTTCGAGAACTATATGTATGACGAGGGTGAACTGGAGCAGGATCGTGACTCGCTACAACAGGAGTTGATGGATGCCGGTTTTCACCGCAGTGAGATCGGAAAGGCCTTCGACTGGCTGGAGTCGCTGACTATCGCCGGGAGCGATAGCAGCCAGCCCAGCGCCCCGCAGCAATCATTTCGTATCTACTCCGAGCGGGAGACGGAAAAACTCGACAGTGATTGTCGTGGCTTCATCCTGTTCCTGGAGCAGATGGGGGTGCTGGATCACGCCACCCGCGAGATGGTGATTGACCGGGTGATGGCTCTGGAGAGCGACGAGGTCGATCTGGAGCAGCTGAAGTGGGTGATCCTGATGGTACTGTTTAACCAGCCTGGGCAGGAAGCGGCCGTGGCATGGATGGAAGACCTGGTTCTGGACGAGGTGGTAGCGCAGCTGCACTAAGCCCAGTCGATACAGAAATGGCTATTAGTGCCCGCGTTTAGCGGGCATTTTTACTAGTGAGTCCTATGAGCAAGAATCTGGTAATCGTAGAGTCGCCGGCCAAGGCGAAGACCATTAAGAAATATCTGGGCAAGGACTTCGAGGTTCTCGCCTCCTACGGCCATGTGCGCGATCTGCTGCCCAAGGAGGGCGCGGTCGATCCTGATAATGACTTCGCGATGAAGTATCAGCTGATCGATAAGAACAGTAAACACGTGGATGCCATCGTCAAGGCGCTACGCAAGGCCGATGCCCTGTACCTCGCAACTGACCCGGACCGCGAGGGTGAGGCGATCTCCTGGCATCTCTACGAGATCCTCAAGGGCAAGCGTAATCTACTCAAAGATAAAACCGTCGGTCGCGTGGTGTTCCACGAGGTAACCAAGCGGGCGATTCAGGAAGCGGTTGCCAACCCGCGTGAACTCTCGATGGATATGATTGATGCGCAGCAGGCGCGTCGTGCCCTCGACTATCTGGTTGGTTTTAACCTCTCCCCGCTGCTGTGGAAGAAGATCCGTCGCGGCCTCTCCGCCGGCCGGGTGCAGTCACCGGCACTGCGCATGATTGTTGAGCGGGAGGAGGCGATCGAGGCGTTCGAGCCCAGAGAGTACTGGAGCGTCGAGGCCGATATCACCAAAGAGGCACAAAATTTCTCCGCCAAGCTGATTCAGTTTGAGAATGAAAAGATCGAGCAGTTCACGATCAATAACAGTGAACGTGCAGACCAGGTCGAGGCAGGGCTACTCGCAGGGGCTGAGGGAAAGCTCACCGTCGAGAAGGTGATCAAGAAGAAGCGCAAGCGTAATCCTGCGGCACCCTTCACCACCTCCACCCTGCAGCAGGAGGCATCGCGTAAGCTCGGTTTCTCCGCGCAGCGCACAATGCGTACCGCGCAGCAGCTCTATGAAGGTATCGACATCGGTGGCGAGACCGTGGGTCTCATCACCTACATGCGTACTGACTCGGTTACCCTGTCACAGGATGCACTGGAGGAGCTGCGCGAGTTTATTGCCCAGCGTTACGGCACCGATAACGTGCCGGATGAGGCGCGCATCTTTAAGACCAAATCGAAGAACGCCCAGGAGGCACACGAGGCGGTGCGGCCCACCTCGGTAAAACGTGTTCCCGAGTCGTTGCAGACGGCGCTCTCCAAGGATCAGTTCCGCCTCTATGAGCTGATCTGGAAGCGTACCGTCGCCTGCCAGATGGTACATGCCACACTCGATACCGTAGCCGTCGATCTCTCTGCTGGCGAAGGCAACCTGCTTCGCGCCAACGGTTCCACCATCGTCCACCCCGGTTTCATGTCGGTCTACCAGGAGTCGGTGGACGATGCCAAGGAGAAGAAGGACGACAACAAGCTGCTGCCGCCGATGCTCGAAGGGGAGAAGATCGAGCTGCTGAAAATCCGCCCCGAGCAGCACTTTACCGAGCCACCACCGCGCTTCTCCGAGGCGAGCCTGGTGAAGACGCTGGAGGAGCACGGTATTGGCCGTCCCTCCACCTACGCATCCATCATCTCCACCCTGCAGAACCGCGAGTATGTGGAGATGGACAAGCGCCGGTTCATTCCTACCGATGTCGGTCGCGTGGTGAATAAGTTCCTCACCCAGCACTTCACCCAGTATGTGGATTACGACTTTACCGCCAAGCTGGAGGATGAGCTCGATGCCGTCTCCCGCGGCGAGGAGGAGTGGATCCCGCTGATGAAAAAATTCTGGGGTCCTTTCAAGGAGCTGGTGGTCGACAAAGAGGCCAGCGTTTCGCGTAAGGATGTCACCGAAGAGGCGATGGACGAGAACTGCCCCGAGTGCGGCAAGCCGCTGGTCACAAAGCTTGGCAAGCGTGGTCGTTTTGTCGCCTGCACCGGTTACCCCGACTGCAGCTACACCCGCAATATTGGCGGTGAAGAGAAGCGTACCGAACCCGAAGTCGTTGAGGGGCGTGTCTGCCCCGACTGCAGCTCGCCGTTGTTGATTCGCGAAGGACGCTACGGCAAGTTCATCGGCTGCAGTGGCTACCCTAACTGTAAACACCTCGAGCCGCTGGAGCAGCCGGAAGATACCGGTGTTAGCTGCCCCAAGTGCAACAAGGGGACGATGCTGCGTCGCAAGTCGCGCCGCGGGAAGATCTTCTTCTCCTGTTCCACCTACCCGGATTGTGACTACGCGGTGTGGAACGAGCCGATCAATGAACCCTGCCCCGATTGTGAGTGGCCGATCCTCACGATCAAGACCACCAAGCGCAAGGGCACCGAAAAGGTCTGCCCGCAAAAAGATTGTGGTTTTGCTGAACCGTATGAGAAAGAGGAGGCCGAAGAGGCCGAGTCGGAATAAACGGGCAGCATCGTGGCAACACCATTTCAGATAAGAGAGGCCGCCCGCGTGTTACACGCGGGCGG
>JBFFJV010000149.1:0-6456 GCA_041555695.1 Thiohalomonadaceae bacterium
ACCCAGGTTGCATGCCCCTACGTTATTAACATCAATAACTTTCAAAGGTAGAGTGACCGCTATGATAATGCCTCATTTCCATCTCATTGCGAACATCTAAATAGTCTAGCAAGATGATTACTCATGGCCGCTTGCAGTCCAGAAATTTAACAGTCCGGTTCGACTAGTTTTTTGTTTTAGAGTGGCGCTGTTGTTGCCGTGTAGAACGGCATCGTCTCCTGCTGACTAAGCATAATCTCCTCAACCTTGTTGAGCTGTAACTCGCTACGGTGCTCCTCTACCACCTTGTTGTCGTAACGTTTTGCCTCGAGCAGGGCGAAGAAGGCGTCTTTGTGTCCAGTGCTTTTGTAGTGCAGGTAGGTGAGGTAATAGCCTTCGGCTATATTGCGGCGATCTGTTTTGCTCAGATTGTCTGCGCTGCCTTGTAGTGAGGGCAGGGTGATGGTTCTGCCCGGGCGCAGGCTGTCCGGGTTGTCGATAATGGCGGCGTTGGCCTGATAGATATGCGGCCACAGTAGCGGGTTTTGATAGTGTTTCTTTGCCAGACGCCACAGACTTTCGCCCTCGGCGATGGTGTGTGTTTTTTCGCTGAAGAAGAAGTGCTTCGGCCTGGTTGTGGTGGCCGTTGCCGGTTCTGTGACAGCCGGGATGGCCTGGGTGATGGGGGGCTCAGCTGCGGTCTCTGGAATTATCTCTTCTGTACTGAGGGTAGTGGTTGTCACTCCTGCTTCAGGGAGCGGTTCACTCTCCGGCTGGGCATTGACCATCTCGGTGTAGAGGGTGGAGTAGTCGAGCTCTTCGGGCTCGGCTGCTGCCGGTTCTAACGGTGCTAACGGTTCTTCTGGTGATACTGATTCGGTAATTGAAGGGCTTTCGGGTGCCGTTGCTAGCGGCGCTGTTTGCTCAGCCATTGGGGCAGCCTGTTTTGTGACCGGTCCGCTGGCGACTATCGCCTGTGGGCTGCTAGCCTCATTGGTCGCACTACCGTAGTAGAGGCTCGCAGTTACTGCGGCGATCACGATGATGGCGGCGGCACCAAGGGCGAAATATTTATAGGGTTTTGCCTGTGGTGCGGTCTCATCTTCAACCTCCAGCGAGAGTTCAGCAGTGTTTTCTTGAAGCTCATCGATTTGAGACGCTACCTCGTCGAGGTGTGGAGTCGTTACCTGCGGCTCATCCACACTCTCTGTGGCAGGCTGCTCAGAAATAGCGGGATATTCCGCAGCGATGTCCCTTGCCTGCTCTAGCTCTTGAACCGGTGGCACAGGCGATGTGACCCGGGGCTCGACAGGCTGTTGCGTTACCGCGGTGGCCGGCGGGATTATCCGTTTGGTAGCCACTGGGGTTGATGGGGCGATAGGGGCGCTTTTGGCCGCGGCGCGAAGAGGTTTCTCCTCGGCCTTTATCGGGATCGCGGGCTGGTGTACCGGCTGAATCAGTTCGCGCAGTGCCTTGCAGGGGGAGAAGATCACCCGCTGGTGGGCTGGGATGGTGATGCGCTCTTTTGTCTGCGGGTTAAAGCCCTTACGTGCCGCTGCCAGTTTGAGGCGGAAGGTACCGAAGTTGCTGACATTGACCACGCCGTCCTGGATCAATCCCTGGCGAATCACGGCAAGGATCTCCTGGGCGGCCTGTTTGACCAGCGGCATCGGCAGCGCCTGGCTGCGTACCATGTCGTCGAGCAGGGTCTGTCCGTAGACATTACTCATGGGGACTGGCCTCACTGACATCCTGCTTAAGGCTTTTCGCCGGTTTGAAGTGGAGCTTCTGGTGCGCCGGGATCAGGCAGAGTGATTTTTTAGCCGGGACGTAGGCGCGTTTTGCTGCCACCTCTTTCACACTGAAACTGCCGAAGTTGCGCAGGATCACCGAATTTTTTTCTGCCAACTGGCGGGTGATCGCCCCGATATAGCCGTCCAGCAGTGTGCGCGCCTGTTTCTGGCTAACGCCCAGACGTTTCGATAATGCTTTGACCAGATCGGCGGTTGTCATTGGCTTGTGATCCCTATTCGCACTCCAGATATCACTAAATAATATAACACACGCTGTTTATAACAGATTTGTCTGGCCTGGCTGGGGGACACGGTTCACAACTCTGGCACTCCAACTTCGCCTCAACTCGGGTAGAATAGCCGCATGACTTATCAGCCAACACTCTTTTGATGGGACAGACTCTGGCCATTGCCCTGGGCGGTGCGTTTGGTGCGGTGGCGCGCTTTTGGGCCGCCAATGGCGTGTATGCCATGCTTGGGCGCGGTTTTCCCTACGGCACTCTGGCGGTGAATCTGGCCGGTTCGCTGGCGATGGGGTTTTGCTACGTCTGGCTGGTGGAGCGCTCCAGCCTTGGGCCGGAGTGGCGGGCGCTGGTGATGGTGGGTTTTCTGGGTGCCTTTACCACCTTCTCCACCTTTTCCATTGAGACGATAAATCTGATTGAGGGCGGTGCGCTGTTCAAGGCCATGTTGAATATGGTGCTGAGCGTGATGCTCTGTGTGGCGGCGGCCTGGCTGGGGCTGCTCGCCGGGAGGCAGTTATGACACAGACCGAGGTGACGGTAGTAAGACTCTACCTTAATGAGGGAGAGGCGCAGCTGGAGAACCTGCTGAAGCGGCTGCACGACTGGGAGAAGGTGAAGGGGGTTAGCGTGTTTCGCGGTATTGCCGGCTTTGGCGATTCGGGCGAGATCCACACCAGCAAGTACATCGACCTGGGGATGGCTCTGCCGCTGGTGGTGGAGTTTTTCGATACCCCGGAGAAGGCCGCTGCAATTATGGAACACATCAGCACGACGATAAAACCGGGCCACATGTTGAGCTGGTCGGCACTGATTAACGAAAACGAATAAATTTTAACTGACTGAATTAGAAGGTAATAAAGACTATGTTAGACCCCCGTCTGTTACGTGGCGATCTTGAGAATACCGCCGCCCAACTGGCACGTCGTGGTTTTCAGCTTGATGTTGAGGCGATTGAGCGGTTGGAGAGCGAGCGTAAGTCGTTGCAGGTCGATACGCAGAATCTGCAGGCTGAGAAAAACAAAAGCGCCAAGTCGATCGGTCAGGCCAAGGCGAAGGGTGAGGATATCCAGCCGCTGCTTGATGCGGTGGCCGACCTGGGTGACAGGCTTAAGGCCTCTGAGGCACGCCTCTCCGAATTACAGGAAGAGTTAAACGCTATTCTGATGGGGGTGCCCAATATCCCGGATGAGTCGGTGCCTGATGGTAAGGATGAGGAGGATAATGCCGAGGTGCGCAAGTGGGGTGAGCCGCGTGAGTTCGACTTCGAGCCTAAGGATCACGTCGATGTGGGCGAGGGTCTGGGGCTGGACTTCGAGACGGCGGTCAAACTCACCGGTTCACGCTTCTCGGTCATGACCGGCTCGATGGCCCGTCTGCACCGTGCGCTGATCCAGTTCATGCTGGACCTGCACACCACCGAACACGGCTACACCGAGACCTATGTGCCCTACCTGGTCAATGCCGACTCTCTGCGCGGTACCGGTCAGCTGCCGAAGTTTGAGGAGGACCTGTTCAAGCTCAACGGCGAGCAGGAGTACTACCTTATTCCCACCGCTGAGGTGCCGGTGACCAATATGGTACGCGATACCATTGTTGAGTCACTGCCGCAGAAGTTTAGCGCCCACACTCCCTGCTTCCGTAGCGAGGCGGGCTCCTACGGTCGTGATACCCGCGGCATGATCCGCCAGCATCAGTTCGAGAAGGTGGAGATGGTGCAGATCGTCGAGCCGGAAAAATCGATGCAGGCACTGGAGGAGCTGACCGGTCACGCCGAGGCGGTATTGCAGAAGCTGGGACTGCCGTACCGGGTGGTTAACCTCTGCACGGGCGATATCGGCTTCTCCTCCTGCAAGACCTACGACCTGGAGGTATGGCTGCCGGGGCAGGGCAAGTATCGCGAGATCTCCTCCTGCTCCAACTTCCGTGATTTCCAGGCGCGTCGTATGCAAGCCCGCTATCGTCCCGAGGGGGCGAAGAAGCCGGAGCTGGTACATACCGTTAATGGTTCCGGGCTGGCCGTGGGCCGTACCCTGGTGGCGATTCTGGAGAACTATCAGCAGGCGGATGGCTCGGTTGAGGTACCGGAGGCCTTGCGGGCATACATGGGGGGTGTCGAGCGCCTGGTGTAGCGGTGCTGAAACCGTTGCAGCAGCAATAAAAAAGGCGGGGTGAACCCCGCCTTTTTTCGTTTTTGTTTAGTAGTTGAGGAAGGCCTTGGCGCCGCCCTTCATGAAGTAGTAATCAGTGAGTCCCTCGTTTTCCAGGTAGTACTGCAGCCACCGAACCTGCTTACCAACCGCATCATATACCAGCAGTGTTTTCTTCTTGTTTTTGGCCTTATCCACGTAGCTTTTGAGCTTGTTATTGTCCAGCGGTACCGAGCGCTGGCGAGTCGGGAACAGGCTCAGGGCATCTTTCTGTTGGGTATCGCGGATATCGAGTGTGATGGCGCCTTTACCTACACGTTCGCCAAAGGCCTCCGGCGCCAGCATATGCGCATTGAGCTTTTCCTTGCTGAGCAGACGGGTGGGATCGACCGGGCTGTTACCCAGTAACACCGCCTCATCGGGGTGTGCCTTGGTCCATTCGAAGATGCCGGCATCGTAGGCAAAGACGTTATCGATATTCCCGCGCATCGCCTTCTGTGTCGCCTTGTAGGACTTTTTACAGGTATGGCCGTTGCAGTAGAAGACCAGCGGGCGGCTCTCCTGTTTGCGTAACGCCTGCAGGGTGGTGACAAATTCGCGCTCGTCCAGTGCCAGGTGCCGGGCCCCTTTAATGTGCAGGGTGTCGTACTCATAGGCGCTACGCACATCGAAAATCACCACCTCATTGCGTTTGTTGTAGAGCTCTTCAAGTTCAATGGGGTTCACCTTGGGGTAGAGAGAGCGGTGAGGAAATGCCTCATTCGCCGACAGTGCGGTCATCTGGGTGAGGAGCAGTGATAGCAGGCATATTTTAATTATGTTCATTATTGTCCTTATAATCTGTCGGGTAAAAATCAAATATATTGCCGCAACAGCCGCTGCTGGTGTGTGAACTGCGTCACACCACTAACAGTGCATGGTGAGGATTGTGGGATGAATAAGCTCTTATCAGGTGCGGGAACATGCCTGTTTGCCTGGCGCGCTAATTATTCCCCATGTCTCCCTGAGCGAATGACTTGATTCCTGTACTTAGCAGCACTATATGAGTAAAAGCTAATAAATCACCTTCGTCCTCTAGGTCGATGCCGACAAAACAGGTAAACTATACCGCCTTGCGCCGCGATGCGGCTCCTTAAGAAAGAGATGTGAGCGAACGAGACCTATGGATTTCCTCCCTATTTTCATGAATATCCGTGGCCAGCGCTGCCTTGTGGTGGGCGGTGGTGAGATTGCGGCCCGCAAGGCGGCCCTATTGCAGGAGGCCGGAGCTATTATTGCTGTGGTCAGCCCTGCGCTCTCCTCCAGCCTGGCAAGGCAGGTGGAGCAGGGGAGTGTCTCTCATCGTGAGGGGGCCTTCGAGGCCTCAGACCTTGATGGGGTCAACCTGGTTATTGCCGCCACCGATGATGAGGCGGTGAATCGTCAGGTTTCTGAGCTGGCCAGGGCCCGTCAACTGCCCGTTAATGTGGTCGACAATCCCGAGCTGTGCAGCTTTATCGTCCCTTCCATTATCGACCGCTCGCCGGTACAGATCGCGGTTTCTACCGGCGGTGCCTCACCGGTGCTGGCGCGTCTGCTGCGTACCCGTCTGGAGTCGGTGATCCCCTCGACCTATGGCCGTCTGGCCTCGATGGTGGATGGCTTCCGTGACAAGGTGAAGGCACGCTTCTCCGATGTAAATGCCCGCCGTAACTTCTGGGAGCAGGTGCTGGAGGGGAAGATCGCCGAACTGGTGTTTGCCGGTAAGGACGATGAGGCCGAGGCGGAGCTGGAGAAGGCGGTTGCCGCCGGTGGCGAGGAGAAGGTGGGCGAGGTCTACCTGATCGGTGGTGGCCCCGGTGACCCGGATCTGCTTACCTTCCGTGCCCTGCGCCTGATGCAGAAGGCCGATGTGGTGGTTCACGATCGCCTTATCTCCAAAGAGGTGCTGGAGCTGACCCGTCGCGATGCAGAGCGTATTTACGTGGGTAAGGAGCGCGATAACCACGCGGTGCCGCAGGAGCAGATCAACCAGCTGCTGGCAGACCTGGCCAAACAGGGCAAGCGCGTCTGCCGTCTTAAGGGCGGTGACCCCTTTGTCTTCGGTCGTGGTGGTGAGGAGATCGAGACCCTCACTGAGAACGGCGTCAGCTTCCAGGTGGTACCTGCGATCACCGCCGCACTGGGGGCCTCGGCCTATGCCGGTATTCCGCTGACCCACCGTGACTACTCACAGGCGGCGGTCTTTGTTACCGGTCACCTTAAAGACGGCAGCATGAACCTCAACTGGTCCGCGCTGGCGCAGCCCAAACA
>JBFFJV010000150.1:0-6454 GCA_041555695.1 Thiohalomonadaceae bacterium
ATCCGATACTCTCTAAAATCCACAACACCTTTAATGGACCCGACATCTTTCGGAATATCCTCAAGCACCTGGGCTTTATCATAGGGATGTACTGCCTCTATCCACAGCTGTGGGTTTTGATAAAGCTCCTCAGCACATTGCTCCCATTTTTTCTCATATGCCGGACTAACATAATAAACCTCCCTCCAGTCTGGTGATCCCAGCCAGAACACCTCATTTATATTCTCAGCCAATTGACGAAAGCGATCCTCACTACTCTGCAGGGAGCAAATCGTAGTTTGCAGTTTCGTTGTCAGTTCATTTAAAGCTGATGCGACACCATCTATCACCCCATCATGAACGGGACTGACCCGGTAATCCATATTACCGCCACTAAACTGCTTCACCCCCTTTTCCAGAGAGCGAAGACCTGACGTAATGTAGCGCCACAATATGAATGTAATGGAAAGGAATAAAAACAATGTCACTAAGGCTATTAGTATATTCTGCCGTTTAGCCTGTGAAATAAATCGGCTTATTGGTGCGGTGCTATACCCCAAAACCATATGGCCTAATAACTGGTCACCTTTAGTGATGTCAGTTGACAAGCGGTATATACCTGAGGACAACGCATCAATTAACGGGATATTTTCATCAACGTGATAGGGTTCTGCAGGATACTTACCTAAAGAGGCCATGGTACGTTGTTTGCGATCAAAGACAACGACATAGTCAACGTCGCTTCTTGAGCGTAGATGATCAATGCTCTCTGCCAGCATTGCCCTGTCCTGATACAGCAAGCCGATAGCAATTGTATGTTCCAGCTGTGCCTCTTCACTCAAATAGTACTGCTCGAGCTGTGCCACATGATTCTGTTGAATGATTCGGCTATTATTCCATACTAGAACAGTGGCCATACCTAGCTGAATGAATACAATTGTTAATAACAGACGAGTCGAAAGTTGTAGTCGCATAAAATCAATCTGCTGTGCTATTCAGCTATGGGTTGTGGTTCATTTGTCAGATAGCGCCTTGCATGGTTAAACTCTTGAATCGATATACGCCTAAATGGTTTGAAGTTTATCTTATCCAGCACCTTGCGGCCTGTATCACTGTTACCAAGCTCCACCATGGAGACAATGATCTCTTCCCGTAGCGCTGCTGAGAGACGATTAGACAGAATAAGGCTTATTCCAGGATAGGATTCTGTCTTGGCAATCACTCTCACATCACTACCTACGCCATTGCCATCCCTATAAGCAAAGGATGCAATCATGGCAGCATCTGTATCACCATTGCGCATTGCCAGGAACGCGGCATTGTGGCTCGCATAAGGTTTGAATTTAGGGATTTCAGTAGAAGAGAAACCCTGTTCCTCAAAAAATACAGGTCCAATCCTTGCGACTGCCCCCTTTGCAGGTGGAGTAGAAACAAGCTTACCTTTCAAGTCGTTCAACGAATTTACCGGACTGTCCCGATTTACAAGAAAAATGGAGTAACTCAACTCATCTGGTATAACCGCTGGTGAATACAAGCCGCTACCAAATGCTCTTAAAGCAAAACTCGGGCCGGTATACACCAGATCAAAACGATCAGCATCGGTCCTTTCAATTAGCTGTTCAACACTCCTGTTAAGTTCAATAACGACTTTTCGGTCAAGTTTTTCACTAAGATACTCCTGCAGAGGTGTCATGCGCTTAAACAATGCTTCTGGACTCATAAACGGAGCGATCCCCAGAATCAGTTCATCATCCCTCCCCTGTGCATAGAGTGGTTGCGCGAGCATGATAAAGAACATACAGACTAGAGACACGGAGAATTTTTGCACGGCAGCTACGTTTAACCTTTTGTTTCCTGTTCACCTGTTATCAGTATAGCAACTCATACAGGTGATACACGTACCGTTCCTGAAATGAGAACCGTGGTTAATCCATTAATACCTTATTGATCCCTGTCACGGGTAGGGGGTTCCATGGGATACCGCATGACGCAAGGTGGTGCCAGAGTGAAGCTGTTGCTAACTTGACAGGTCACTTTAGGACAGCAGGCGACCCGAGGTACGAAATGAAGCAACGCGAAACCAGAACCAAGGGCGTTCGTATCAGCTTCATGAGGTTCATAAGTGGTTCAAGGAAACCGCGTATGAGGCTATCAGTCACACTAGCGACGCACTAAACCTCCCTTCTCCCATGAAACGCATGCGACAAGGTTCCCCCATCCACATACTCAAGCTCCCCACCCAGCGGTACGCCATGGGCAATGCGAGTCACCTTCATGCCGCGGTTATGCACCATATCACTTATGTAATGGGCAGTAGCCTCACCCTCAACGGTCGGGTTCGTGGCGAGGATGACCTCGGCGATATTGCCCTCATCGAGACGCCTGGAGAGCAGGTCGAGCCCGATATCTTCGGGGCCGATTCCGTCCAGTGGCGAGAGGTGGCCCATCAGTACGAAGTAGCGCCCCTGAAAGCCGGTGGAGTGTTCCAGCGCCTCAACATCTGTGGGAGACTCAACGACGCAGAGGAGCGTGGCATCGCGCTTGTCACTGCAGCAGATCGGGCATAAGTCATTCTCGCTTAAAGTACGGCAGCTACTGCAGTGGCCGACCTTCTCCATCGCCTCAGTAAGTGCCGCGGCAAGATCGAGCGCACCACCACGGTCACGTTCCAGTAAGTGATAGGCCATACGCTGTGCCGACTTAGGGCCGACACCAGGCAGGCAACGCAATGCCTCGACCAGACGGGAAATTAGCGGAGTGCTCATGAAAAAGAATGTTTCGTGCAAAGGCGCAACAGCGCCACGTGATTAAGGGGGAAAGTACAACCGTGTGGCGAACTGCTCTGCAACGCGGCGATCCCCTGCATAGGCCTGGTGAACTGACTCATAACTTCATTGCGCCTTTGCGCGAACCTGAAATCCGTAGCGCTCTGGCGCGTATAAAATTAAAAGGGCAGTTTCATACCGCCGGGCAGATTCATACCGGCAGTCACACCGCCCATTTTCTCCTGTGAAGTCTGCTCCAGCTGGCGAACCGCGTCGTTCACGGCGGCGGCGATCAGGTCTTCAAGCATCTCTTTGTCATCACTCATCAGGCTGTCATCAATATTGACGCGCTTCAGGTCGTGGCGCCCGGTCATCACAACCGAGACCATGCCGCCACCAGCCTTGCCGGTAACCTCCATGTTGGCCAGCTCTTCCTGCACGCGCTGCATGTCTGCCTGCATCTTCTGCGCCTGCTTCATCAAGTTACCCATTCCGCCTTTCATACTAAAAATCCTCTATCGGTCTAATGTGTGAGATGTCCGCCACAACAGGGATGGCGAACCGTTCAATGTAAATAGTGTACCAGCCAGCCCTAGCCTTGCCCGACCGGTTTGACCGAGCCGGGTTGAATCGTGCCGTCAAAGTGTTCAAGTATCGATTGCAGAGCCCCATCATCGGCAATCGCCTGCTCTGCCGTCTGTTGCTCGGCGGCCTGCTGCTCCTTGCGCAACTGTAACGGCGTGGCCGCATCGGGGGCGTCATCGCCGATGCTGAGCCGCACCTCACCTCCCAGGTAATGCCCGAGGGCCATCTGCAGCCCCTGTTCCCACTTCGGATTGCGCAAATTCTCAAATGCAGGATCCAGTGACAGGGTCACGTTGGCCCCCTGCTGAGCCACCAGAACGCAGTGTTCGGCCATCTGCCGCGTCATGCCGGTGAGTGGCAGCTTGGCAACCAGTGTGGCCCAGCCGGCAGCATCACCCGGAGCAGGCATCTCACCGACTACGGCAGACTCGGCCGGCATCGATGGCGCCGCATGCTGGGGTGCGGGCGACTCAGCCACCTGTGACGGGCTCGGTGCCGCTAAGGGCTCTGCCACCGCCGCCGCTTCCGGTGCACCCGGTTGCACAACAGCAGGGGCCGGCCGGTCGGGCTCAACAGCCGGTGCCGCGGCGCGCTGCGGTGTCACTACACTGGCCTGGGACGCCGCCGCAGGAGTGGCCAACGCAGCGCCGCCTTTAACCGGGTTAAAGGCGAGCATGCGCAACAGCACCATCTCAAAGCCACTGCGTGGCTCCGGAGCCAGCGGCAGGTCACGGCGGCCGAGAATGCCGATTTGATAGTAGAGCTGTACCGTCTCGGGGCTGAGCTGTGCGGCCAACGCCTTAACCACCTCGCCGTCACCCAAACTCTCATCCAGCGCACTCGGGATCTGCTGTATCAGGGCAACGCGCTGCAACAGGCTATTAAGTTCCGACAGCACCCCGGCAAAGTCAGGCGACTGCCCGGCAAGTGCCTCGATCTCTGCCAGTAGCGCCACACCCTCACCACTGGCGAGGGCCTGTAACAGTGCCGCCACCCGGTCACGATCGATAGTACCGAGCATCTCACGCACCTCGGCTGTGGCGACACGCCCACCTCCGTAGGCGATGGACTGATCGAGCAGACTCAGGGCATCGCGCATCGAGCCGTCGGCAGCACGGGCGATCTCGTTCAAGGCAGATGCCTCCGACTCGACACCCTCTTTAGCGAGGATCTGCTCCAGATGACCGCGGATCAGCTCCGCAGGCATCCGCTTGAGATTAAACTGCAGGCAACGCGAGAGGATGGTCACCGGCAGCTTCTGCGGATCAGTCGTGGCGAGGAGGAATTTAACATGGGGCGGCGGCTCCTCCAGCGTCTTCAACAGGGCGTTAAAGCTGTGGTTGGAGAGCATGTGCACCTCATCGATGAGGTAGACCTTGTAACGACCACGGCTGGGAGCGTACTGCACGTTATCCAGCAGGTCGCGGGTATCCTCGACCTTGGTGCGCGAGGCGGCATCCACCTCAATCAGGTCCACAAAGCGCCCCTCATCGATCTCACGACAGGCCGAACACTCACCGCAGGGGGTGGAGCTCATCCCCTGTTCGCAGTTAATCGACTTTGCCAGGATACGTGCCACCGTAGTCTTGCCGACCCCGCGGGTACCGGTAAACAGGAAGGCGTGATGCAGGCGATCGTTGTCCAGGGCGTTGATCAGGGCACGCAGCACGTGCTCCTGCCCCACCATTTCGGTGAAGTTACGGGGACGCCACTTACGGGCCAGAACCTGATAACTCATGCCTTCGCGCTCCAGATATAAAGGCGGCATTATAGCGCAGCGAAAGGGGGATTGAAGCGGAATAGTTACCCTGGCGGGTAAATCGTGTTCAGAGGAGGGAATAAGAAAAGTGGTGACCCGCACCAGCCACACCCCGGCGCCCGAGTCTACCGCTGCGGCTGCTCCCTTCCAGGCCTGACCGGGTTCACGGTGTATCGTCGCGAGGGGACCAATACGGGCCACCGCGGCGGATTATAAAGGAGTAGCCGCGCCATTGCCACGGCAGGTTTGGCGCCGAGGCAGAATTATCCGATACGCGACTGGGGTAGCTTCTGCAGCATCGCCTTAATTTCGATGCCGTCAAGCTTGCTAAAGGGGGTGATAGCGCCATCTTTGTAGATATTACGGAAGTTAACGACCATCTTGTTCCCCTCCACTTTTAGTACCGAACCTTCCAGACGATAACGACGTTTCAGTTCGGCCAGCTCAATATTCACGGCCACCGGTTTACCGACGGTTAGAATCACTGAAGAGGCCGCATCCTCAATAATGAAGCGTGCCGCCTCCTCAACAAAATCCACCAGCGTACAGTCGAATACACGTTCGCTCTTCAATGCCCTGATTGTCGAAGGCACCTCCGTCAACAGACGCTGATGCTTACGCCGCTCACTCACCTTGAAGGTTCCGGGGTCGAGACTCAGCACCGCCACCTCATGATTGGCGAACAGCCCCTGTTTGAGCTGCATATAACTGGTGACCAGGCCATCAATGGCAAAACTCTGATGACCACCCGCGGAAGAAGAGACGGTAACGGTATTACCACGCTTGAACAGCCCCACACGGCTCAGCTCCTCCTTGCGCTGGTAGGACATCTTGCGGTCATCACTGTTCTCCAGCGGCAGCAGCAGCGCATAGTCATCGATGCGGGAGAAGCTCTTACCATCATCACGACTGTGATAGGTGGTGGTCTGAGTCCCCTCATCCCAGACTACGTCCTCGTTGCCATAGATCACCCGCTGATTGACCATCAGGCCCACCACGATCGATTTCACCTCCAGCTCCTGAATATACTCCGGGCGCAGCCGGATCTGCTCACCGAAACCAAAGTTGGTATTGAGATCACGCAGTAACTCTGTACTGAAGTTGCCCTTTGCCAGAGAGCTCTCTGACGCATTCTTTACCGGCTTTTTCTTACGAAAGAACATCACATCCCCACCTATATGGCGCTGTATGCACCTACCACTAGCCTTTTATCGGCCACGATACCACCGGACTTTAATATGGGGCAGTACACGACAATATAAAGGTTAGCAAAGGATCCCGGCACAGGATGTAGCAGAGATGATGGAGTTGAAGAGAGGCGAAATCGGAAGAAGTTGCCGGATGAGAGCTTACCCGGCACAACACC
>JBFFJV010000151.1:0-6434 GCA_041555695.1 Thiohalomonadaceae bacterium
CAGGCCAATACCGATAAAGATCAGGATGGGTAAATAGTTTTCTAGCATGTAACTGCCATCCCCCTCAAATGCGTTCAAGCCAATAGCTCAAACACTGAAATTTATTAGTGAAAGGCCCGAGTTTAGGCAGTGCCCAAAACCCCTGTCAAGAAGCCATATCCCCAATATTGTTTATATTTCATTAAGTTATTTATATGCGCGCAGCTAGATGCGTAAATTTTACAGCCACGAACAAGGACGACCATTCTGCATGAGCGGGCTGCAAATCGCCAGCCTTTGTCCGATAGATTGCAGGGATTTTGCAGAAAAATAATAAATGCACCCAAAGAGTATTTTAATTATGTATTTCAGTACATCTTAATAAACTGTTGTGCGTCAGAAATCGTCAGTCGCAAGTCGCAAAACATGAGGCTAATCACTCGCTGAGAGATTCTAATGGCTCTCAACAAAAGACTTTAGATTAATCTCTTAATTTGTTTGAACGAAAAAAAAGCCCGTACTCAGCATCAGTACGGGCTTTTTTAAGAATTGGTGCCGAAGGCCGGACTCGAACCGGCACGGGTCTCCCCACCACCCCCTCAAGATGGCGTGTCTACCAATTTCACCACTTCGGCAAGGTACTACTTTAGTTGGACTGCGGAGTATCTCCTTCCACAGCAGGTACTGCTGGCATATCCGAGGTTGGGACCTCTACTGCCGGTGCCGCGGGTAAGTCTCCGGCGGCTTCCGCGGCAGGCGCCTGCGGCGCGGAGGGCATATCTTCCGCGACCGACGCCTCAGAGTCAACTACTTCTGTCACAGCAGATTCGGTAACGCTGGCGTTATCAACTCCACGACTGGAGAGGACGGCCAGAGTCAGGCTGGTGAGGAAAAACACCGTCGCCAGAACTGCGGTACCACGCGTGATGAAAGAGGAAGAGCCCTGGCTACCGAAGACGGTAGAAGAGGCCCCGCTGCCAAAGGCTGCACCCATATCCGCGCCCTTGCCCTGCTGTAACAGCACCAGTGCAACCACGCCGATAGCGGCGAGGACGTGAACGATAAGAATAACTGTTTCCATGCTTCTATATAGCCCTTAAGGGTAATTAACCGGCGGCACGGCAGATGGTGAGGAAGTCTTCGGCCTTGAGTGAAGCACCGCCAATCAGGCCGCCGTCGATGTCAGGCTGCGACAACAGTTCTGCGGCATTAGCTGCATTCATGCTACCGCCGTAGAGGATTTGCACTTTTTCTGCAACGCTGCTGTCCTGCTCAGCCAGACGCTGACGGATGAAGGCGTGAACCTCCTGCGCCTGCTCCGGACTGGCGGTCTTACCGGTACCGATGGCCCAAACCGGCTCATAGGCGATAACACCATCGGCCAGAGCTGCGATACCTTCAAGCTGTACTACAGCATCGATCTGACGGGCTACCACATCCTCGGTAACACCAGCCTCGCGCTCTTCCAGGGTCTCACCAATACACAGTACAGGCTTGAGACCCGCGGCACGCGCTACCGCAAACTTTTTGGCCACGATGGCATCATCTTCACCGTAAAGGCTGCGACGCTCAGAGTGACCGACCAGTACATACTTACAATTAAAGTCACTGACCATAGAGGCCGAGAGTTCACCGGTGAAGGCACCACTCGCCTCGGTGCTGAGATTTTGTGCACCCCAGGCAATCGGGGTACCGCTCAGCTGTGACTCGACTTCACCGAGATAGGCCGCGGGGGGGCAGACTGCAACTTCAGAGTCGCTGACATCACCAATACCTTTTTTGATGCCGTCCAGCAGCTCCTTAATGGAAGCCTTGGAACCATTCATCTTCCAGTTACCGGCAACGAGTTTCTGTCGCATCCTAATATCCCCTGATTATCTGCTCAGTGCGTTGAATCAACATGTAAAATCCAGCCGCGAATCTTACCGGTGTATAGCGCATAAATCAATGTCGTTTTTACTGGACAGGGCTGATGGATCAAGCGTTAACGGCTTGTTCCACCACAGCAGCGATCTGTTTTGCCAACCGTTCCACCTGAGCCCGGTCCTCGCCCTCCACCATTACCCGCACCAGAGGTTCCGTACCAGAAGGTCGTAGCAGTACCCGCCCGCTATCGGCCAGCTCCTGCTCGGCCTCAGCCACCGCCTGTCGCACCGTCTCAGAACTATCAAGGTCAAACCTGGCTCCGAGGCGTACATTAATCAGGGTCTGGGGATATTTGGTCATACCGGATTTGAGTTCGTGCAGGCCCTTGCCCTGCTCCACCATGGCACCAAGAACCTGTAGTGCAGAGATAGTGCCATCACCCGTGGTGGTACAGTTTAAACAGATAATGTGGCCAGAAGATTCACCGCCCAGGCTCCAGCCGCTCTCTCGCAGCTGTTCCATGACATAACGATCGCCAACCCTGGCCCGGGCAAACCCCATGCCCAGTCGCTTTAATGCATGCTCCATCCCCAGGTTACTCATCAGGGTGCCAACGACACCGGGCAACATCGGTTCGCGCGGCTGCGAGGCGATGACGTAGAGCAACTCATCGCCATCAACCACTTCCCCCTCATGGTCCACCATGATCAGACGGTCGCCGTCACCGTCCAGGGCAATACCAATATCCGCCCCCTGTACCATGACCTCATGCTGCAACACCTGAGGGTGGGTAGAGCCACAACTGACATTAATATTGAGGCCATCAGGCTCTGCCCCAATGACATGAACACTGGCACCCAGTTCACGCAGCACGCTAGGGGCGACGTGGTAGGTGGCACCGTGGGCGCAGTCGACCACGATCTTCATCCCCTTTAGATCCAGATTCTTGGGGAAACGACTTTTACAGAACTCGATATACCGTCCACCGGCATCAACGACACGGCTCGCCTTGCCCAGTTCGGCCGAGGGAACCAGCTCCATCGGCTTCTCCAGCTCCGCCTCAATCGCCAGCTCGACCTCATCAGGCAACTTGCTGCCATCTGCAGAAAAAAACTTAATCCCATTATCGTCATAAGGGTTGTGCGAGGCACTGATCACGATACCGGCATCGGCGTGCAAGGTGCGGGTGAGGTAGGCCACTGCCGGGGTAGGCATCGGACCCAGCAGCAGGATATCCACGCCAGCGGCGGCCAGCCCGGCTTCCAGTGCCGACTCAAACATATAGCCGGAGATCCGGGTGTCCTTACCGATCAGGACTTTGCCGCCAGTGCTCCGTGACAGAACACGCCCAGCAGCCCAGCCGAGTTTTAGCATAAAATCGGGAGTAATAGGGTACTGCCCCACCTTGCCACGAATACCGTCAGTACCGAAATATTTTTGACTCACCTGGTTTCCTCAGAAAAAGTGGTAATTACAGTTATTATGCAGCAACGGCCTTGATGAAACCGCGAGACAAGTCACAGCGCCGCGGATACCGCAGATACCATCTTCAATGCATCGGTCGTTGCCCGCACATCATGAACACGAATGAGCTGTGCCCCCTGCAGTGCGGCCAATGTCGCAACCGCCACACTACCATGCAGGCGTTGTTCAAGAGGTGCATCCAGCACGGCACCGATCATCGATTTGCGTGACATGCCCACCAGTAGCGGCAGGCCCAGGGAGTGAAACGCCTTCAAGTGCTTGAGCAGGCTGAGGTTATGCTGCAGCGTCTTGCCAAAACCAAATCCCGGGTCTAACAATATCCGCTCACGGGCGATCCCCGCAGCTTCACAGGCCACCACTCGCTGTTGCAAAAAGGCCTGAACCTCAGCCACCACATCATCGTAGCGTGGCTCGGCCTGCATCGTACGTGGCTCACCCTGCATATGCATCATGCAGACCGGCAATCCGGTTTGAGCCGCCGCCTCTAACGCACCGTCGCGGCGCAGGGCATAGACATCATTAATCATCCCCGCCCCGGCATCTGCTGCGCCCAGCATCACCTCCGGCTTGGAGGTATCGACTGAGATCGGTACCGTCAGCTCAGGGGCCAGCGCCTCAATCAGAGGGATCACCCGCTGCAACTCCTCCTCTACCGAGACCTCAGCAGCACCGGGGCGGGTCGACTCACCACCAATATCAATAATCGCCGCCCCCTCCGCCACCATGCGCAGAGCCTGCTCAATAGCCTGCTCGCGGCGTACAAACCTCCCACCATCAGAGAAGGAGTCAGGAGTAACGTTAAGGATCCCCATTACCCGGGGTTGAGCGAGATCGAGGGATTTTCCTGCGCAGTTAAGAATCATTATTGTGATTATACAGATCAGGGGTAACCGGTAACAGAAGTAGCAGCGGCCTCCTCGCCGTGAACAAATCTGCCATCACCGGTATATGACTGACGCGTAGACAACCTTTATGTATGCGCCTCGAAGCTCAGGTTAAACGAAAAACGCCCCGATAAACGGGGCGTTTTACTACCGGTCAAACAGCGTAAACATTAATGCTGGCCTGCGGGACCACCTAGCGGTGCATCCGCAGAGGACTCTTCCTTCTTCTGGCTACCGGCACCAGCTCCTGGCTCCTGATCTTCCCAGTCGGCCGGTGGACGCGGCTCCTTACCATTCATAATATCGTCGATCTGCTCGGCATCGATGGTCTCGAACTTAATCAGCGCCTTGGCCATGCTGTGGAGCTTATCCAGATTTTCAGTAAGAATTTTCTCAGAACGCTCATAGTTGCGGTCGATAAAGTGCCGGATCTCCTCATCGATAATATGAGCAGTCTCATCCGAGACATTCTTATGCTGCGTCACCGAACGCCCCAGGAACACCTCACCCTCCTCCTCCGCGTACATCAGCGGACCGAGTTTCTCGGAAAGCCCCCACTTGGTGACCATGCTACGGGCCATCTCGGTGGCGCGTTGAATGTCATTGGAAGCCCCGGTGGTGACCGCATCCGCTCCAAAGATCAGCTCCTCGGCGATACGTCCGCCGAAGAGGCTGGAAATCTGACTCTCCAGCCTCTGCTTGGAGTAACTGTAACGGTCTTCAGTGGGCAGGAACATGGTAACACCGAGGGCACGCCCACGCGGGATGATGGTGACCTTGTGTACCGGGTCGTGCGCTGGTACCAGACGACCAACAATCGCATGGCCGGCCTCGTGATAGGCGGTGAGTTTCTTCTCATCATCGGACATAACCATTGATTTGCGCTCAGCACCCATCATGATCTTGTCTTTGGCGCGCTCAAAGTCATCCATGGTGACCGTGGTCTTATCAGAACGGGCAGCGAACAAAGCGGCCTCATTCACCAGATTAGCGAGATCGGCACCGGAAAAACCGGGGGTACCTCGGGCGATAATGCCCGGTTTGACGTCATCAGACAGCGGCACCTTGCGCATGTGTACCTTGAGGATCTGCTCACGACCACGCACATCGGGCAGCGGCACCACAACCTGACGATCGAAACGACCGGGGCGCAGCAGCGCAGGGTCCAGTACATCGGGACGGTTGGTGGCAGCAATCACGATAACGCCCTCGTTGCCCTCGAAACCATCCATCTCGACCAGCAGCTGATTGAGGGTCTGCTCGCGCTCGTCATGACCACCACCGAGGCCCGCGCCACGATGGCGACCGACCGCGTCGATCTCATCAATGAAGATAATGCAGGGGGCGTGCTTCTTCGCCTGCTCGAACATGTCGCGCACACGCGATGCACCGACACCGACGAACATCTCGACAAAGTCGGAACCTGAAATAGTAAAGAAGGGAACCTTGGCCTCACCGGCGATCGCCTTGGCCAGCAGAGTCTTACCGGTACCCGGTGAGCCAACCATCAGCACACCACGCGGGATCTTGCCGCCCAGCTTCTGGAATTTTCCAGGGTCGCGCAGGAACTCAACCAGCTCGGAGACATCATCTTTGGCCTCCTCAACACCGGCAACATCACTAAAGGTGACCTTGACCTGATCCTCGCCCAGCATCCGCGCCTTACTCTTGCCAAAGGACATAGCGCCCTTGCCGCCACCGCCGCCCTGCATCTGGCGCATAAAGAAGATCCATACCCCGATCAGCAGTAGCATGGGGAACCAGGAGATGAAGATCTGCATCAACACCCCCTGCTTCTCTGGCGGCTGAGCATTGATTTCAACACCATTATTCAGCAAATCGGCCATCAACCCCGGATCATCCGGAGTATAGGTGCGGAACTGCTCACCACTGTGCATCAGTCCACTCACCTGATTGCCCTCAATACGCACCTCTTTCACCCGCTTCTGCTTCACATCGGCGATGAACTGCGAATAAGTCAGCGGCTGCTTGTCGGCACGCTGCGGTCCAAAGCTGGTAAATACCGACATCAATACGAATGCGATCACCAACCACAGCAGGATATTCTTGGCTATATCGTTCAAACCTGGCCTCAACTTTCTCTAAAAAACTCCACTGAATATACGGTTATGACACCATATGCTCAATTCCTAAGATATTTGGTACGTTACTATACAAAATAGTTCAGTGCCAACACATAGACCTCTCGAGAACGGGCAC
>JBFFJV010000152.1:0-6433 GCA_041555695.1 Thiohalomonadaceae bacterium
CAGGTCGTCAAGCCTCTCGCCGCTGTCCTCCTCAACCAGAGGCAGGACAGCGGAATAGAGGCAGCCAATCGCGGCTTCGGGGTCACTAACCAGACGCTCTGCCACCGGGTTAAGATATTTGATTCTGCCCTCGATATCGGTGGTGATCACCCCGTCGGTAATCGACTCCAGTGTTGCCAGTAGCTGCTGCTGCTCCCGCTTGAGGGCCGCCTCAGCCTGCTTTAACTGGGTAATATCACGCGCATTCCCTTCGACACCCGCTACCTGCCCCTCACTGTCACGATAGAAGTGGGCATTCGTCGAGGCCCAGACAACAGAACCATCATGGTGGCGTAGCGGTGCGATGAAGTTGCGCACCGAGCCATTATTGGCCTGAAGCTCTGCAAGAAAGGACTCACGTGCAGCGGGCTCAATATAGAGGTCGGCCATCCGGGTCCCCAGCAGCTCATCAGGCGTATAGCCCAGGGCCTGTTCCACCATCGGTGTAATATAGAGAATGTAGCCTTCCGGATTGGTCCGGTAGAAGGTGTCCTGCATATTCTCCAGAATATTACTCAGCCACTCCTCAGAACCGCGCAAGCGATCGGTAAGATCCATGTGATGCTGTAATAACTGCTGGTACTCATTGGTGAGAACTCCCAGCTCGTCGGTAGAGACCCCGCGCAGGGTTTTCAGATCCAGCTCGCAGGGTTTATGTTGCTGACGGATCAAACTCTGCAAAGGACTCAACGACTGACTGATGCTGCGCACAAACAGCAACGCACCCGCTACGGCCAGTAACTCCAGAATCAGCCATACCACCAGGGTTTCGCTGGCAAAGTAACCGGTACGCGACCAGTAGTAGAGCACCAGGATGGTATCGATGAGTAGCGGAACCAGAGAACCGATGAGAAATATCTTTGCCTTAATGCTAAGGCGCGGTCGGTCCAGGCTTATCCCGCCGAGGTATAAGCCCAGCAGATCAATGGTACGCAGGAAAAAAGGCAGGCCGATCAGAATAAAGACAATCAGCAGTACCAGGTGGATGCGTAACCAGTCTGCCGGCGTTGCACTAAGGCCGAGGATGGATTCGGCACTCATTAAAACGAAGCTCGGGCGTACACCCATGGTAAGAAGGAACAGTCCCCAGTAGTGGAGACCAAATCGCTTTAATTGCTGTCGCGCCAGTTCACTGTTTGCTGCATTCGGATGGCGAAGATAGTCCAGCCAGGGACGGCTGAAACGGTTGAAGTACCAGAGGACAAAAAACAGCATACCCAAGGCAAGGAACCCGAAACCGGAGCCCCGCACCACCAGCACAACCTGCTCAAAGCTATACATCCCGAGAAATACCAGCAGGGAGATCCCGAACAACGGCGGGAGCGCCCAGGCCAGCAGGATGTATAAGAGAAAGCGCTTTTTAAAGGAGTCTATAGGCAATAGATCGCTCTTCGGCTAAAAGTGACGACCCTCCCTGGTTTGCCCCTCTAGCCTCGCTTGGCACCAATACGCAGGCGCAGGGCGTTAAGCTTGATAAAGCCCGCCGCATCTTTCTGATCGTAGGCTCCCGCATCATCTTCGAAGGTGGCGATGGACTCATCGAACAGCGAGTCGCTCTCGGACTTACGCCCGGCAACATAGACGTTGCCCTTGTAGAGCTTCATCCGTACCACGCCGTTGACATGTTGCTGGCTGAGGTCGATGGCCGCCTGCAGCATCTCGCGCTCCGGGCTCCACCAGTAACCGTTGTAGATCAGCTTGGCGTAGCGCGGCATCAGCTCATCCTTCAGGTGCATCGCCTCACGGTCCAGAGTCAGAGACTCCATGGCGCGGTGGGCACGCAGCATGATGGTGCCGGCGGGGGTCTCGTAGCAGCCACGCGACTTCATACCGACGTAGCGGTTCTCCACGATGTCGTCACGACCGATGCCGTTAGCACCGCCTACCTTGTTCAGATACTCCATCACGGTGGCCGGGCTCATCGCCTCGCCGTTAATAGCGACAATATCACCCTTCTCATAACTCAGCTCAAGATAGGTCGCCTCATCAGGGGCCTGCTCGGGGGAGACAGTCCAGCGCCACATGTCATCCTCAGGCTCATTCCACGGGTCTTCCAGGATGTCGCCCTCGTAAGAGATGTGCAGCAGATTAGCATCCATTGAGTAGGGGGATTTCTTGCTCTGCTTAGCAAAATCAATCTCAATGCCATGCTCGGCGGCATAGGTCATCAGCTTCTCACGGGAGAGCAGATCCCACTCACGCCACGGGGCGATTACCTTTACATCGGGCATCAGGGCGTAAGCACCCAGCTCGAAACGCACCTGGTCGTTGCCCTTGCCGGTGGCCCCGTGGGAGATGGCATCGGCACCGGTCTCTTTGGCGATCTCAATCAGACGCTTGGAGATCAGCGGGCGGGCGATAGAGGTACCCAACAGGTACTCGCCCTCATAGACGGCGTTGGCGCGGAACATGGGGAAGACGAAGTCGCGGGCGAACTCCTCACGCATGTCGTCGATGTAGATCTCTTTTATGCCCGCCGCTTCAGCCTTGGCGCGGGCCGGTTCGACCTCTTCGCCCTGGCCGATATCGGCGGTAAAGGTGACCACCTCGCAGTTGTACTCGTCCTGCAGCCACTTAAGGATAATGGAGGTATCGAGGCCACCGGAGTAGGCAAGCACAACTTTTTTTACATCAGACATGGGAACTCCCGATTAAACGAGGCCCGCAGAGGGCCCTCAGATGAAGAATCGGGTGATTATACCGGCAGTGGCCGGCTATGACTATTTAAGCAGGCTTACTTCAACAAAACGGTTCTGCGCCCGCCCTCTGGCCGTGCGATTGCTGGCCCGGGGACGGCTCTCTCCGTAGGCCTTGATCGTAAACAGCTCACTCGGTGCCCCCCTGGAGACCAGATAGTCACGCACCGCATTGGCACGACGCTGGCTCACCTGCTTGTTCACACTGCGATAGCCCCGACTGTCGGTATGCGAGCTAATCGTCACCTTTTTCACCGTGGAGTCGGCGTTCAGGTAGGTCGCCAGCTCATCCAGACGCTGCTTCTCCTTACTTCCTAACTCAATCTGCCCGCTACGGTAATTGAATAAGCTGACACTCACATCATCAAAGCTGAAGGGGACGACCCCGGCCAGACAGTCAATAAACTCTCCCAGGGCACTGCGCAGGTTCACCGCCGAGAGCGCCACCTCTACTTCGTCACGGCCATCCGACCAGTCCTGGTAGTTGAAGGTAGGGAACATGCCCTGTTCCAGTTCCGAGAGCACACGCCGTGAAACCACATGCGGTAGTTTGAACGGGGTATTGTCTACGCCATAACTCACCTGCCCCAGATCACGCTCACGCGCATCGTGCTTCCAGCCAGGTGCGGTAGAGACCAGTCGTGCCAGCCCCACCTTATGCGGCTTTAACTTAACCTCCAGACTCAAGCCCAGCTCACCACCGGCCGACTGTGCGAACACCGCCCTACCGTAGACCGGTATCTCATGGCTGAGCGTACAATGGAGTTTCGATGAGTGGGCCACCCAGCTCGATTCATGCTCACTTGCCACATAGCGCTGTAGTGACGCAGAGGCGCTGCCTAGCGGCATAAGCAGTAACATGAAAATGACTGAACGAAGCACTTCCGCCTCCCGAAAAAATAGAACAATGTCTATAACATCGGCACTTCGGGCCAGGACTTTAGCCCTGGTTGGGGCAAATTTCAGATATTTGAAAGTGCAAGCGCGTCTGCCCCCGAACTGGAGCAGACGGTTGGGAATGTTACTGCAGAGGCAGATGCCGATTATTCACTCACCACTCGCCGTACTGAGCCGGGGCCTGCTATGCGCGTATCCTCAATGTTGTCGCTTTAATTGCTGCAGCTGTGCCTTCAAGGAGGCATTTTCCTTCTCCAGCGGCTGCACCATCTCCTCCCACAACAGCACCGCCACCTCTACCGCATCGCGCAGCTCCAGCCCAGGCTCCTCCTCACCAGCCCCATTGACCTCACGTGGCTGCTCGTGGAAGAGCCGCCCATCCGCCCGTCCCAGATAGTCACGGGCAATACGTGCATTGCTCTCATCAAACCGGGCCAGTAACAGCGCGGCCCGCTGTGGTGTCAATAATCCATGACGGCGGAAATGAGCGCCATCGACACTGTCACCGAGAATGGCCCGAATGGCACGGTTAAAGGGTTTACGCTCACTACTGTGACTGTAGTCACCCAGGGTATTGGAGAGGGCGAAAAACTCCAGCGCCGCACGGCTAACTCGCGGGTTAATATTTCGCTGCGGGCGGAGAAATGTATCACGCTGCTCTATCCCCATGGCAGCAAGAAAGTCATCATGAATATCCCCCGCCACCATCTGCCCCTTCTCATAGATTCGTACATGGATATTCTCCCGCCCCACGCTCTGAGCCCAGGTATCGAGTAGCTTGTCGTAGCAGTATCGTGGGTAGGGCTGCGTCTCCTCAATGTACTCGTCAATATTCACACAGCGGGTACGCGCCGATTTGAGGAGCTGATTGTAGGCCGACTCCAGCAGCTGGTCCTGGCGGCGCAGGTAAACAATAATTTTAATCGTATAGTCAGCGAACAGATCACGGATTTTCTCCAGGCCGACTGAAAGCCCGGCATCATCTTTATCGGAAAAATATACCGGAAACGACTCGCTACTGATCAACACATCACCGTCGAAACGCTCCGCCTCACGCCTTAGCTGAGCCCAGCGCTCAGCGTCGGTGGCGACGATCTCGCGCTCCTCTGCCTCGGGCAGCAAATCGATACCACGGCCATAGGCCAGCAGGTGGTGTGCGTTGAGTACGCGCCCGGTATCCGGATAGAGAATGCCATAATCATGCAACAACGACGCATTGCGCGAAAGAAAGCGCTGTAACGCTGTAGTGCCGGTCTTCGCCGTACCAGCATGTATGTAAAGGGTGCGCGGCATAGTGTTCCCTGGGCTGTATTCAGGTTCGCTCACGTATGGCATGAACGACAGCTGATTATTGATCTTCGGTCAACAAATCCGTAGGGAATAATAAACGCCATCCCCCTCATTAGCCAGATTGCTCCTGCGATGACAGAGATATCCGTTTTCTCATGGCAAAGAAAAAATGGATCTAGCCGTTTGTCACTTTATATGTAAGGTATATGAACGATGTGGATACAGCCGTATGCCACACGAGCAGGCGGCCAGAGCGCCGCAACAACGGCCTAACTATTGCCCCTTCTGTGAACGCGACTTTTCATACACGGGCCGCCACTTCTCTGCCAGTTGACGTAGCCGTTGCTGACGGTTGGCCGGGCTGGGATGGGTACTGAGAAACTGCGGTGGCGTTGCACCACCTACCTTCCCCATCTTTTGCCACAACGTCACTGCAGCGTAGGGGTCATAACCGGCACGGGCTGCCAGTTCGATGCCAATCTCATCGGCCTCACTCTCCCCCTCGCGGCTATTGGGTAGCTCAATGGCAAGCGTCGCGGCTACTGCAGCGGCACTCATGGCCAGGGCATCACTGTCGGTGGCAACCCCCAGGATTGTTACACCCAGTGATGAGGCCATCGCCACAGACATTCGCTCCGCCGTATGGTTGGCCAGGGCGTGAGAGATCTCATGCCCCATCACCTGCGCCAGTTCATCGTCCGTTGGCTTCACCTTGTCTAACAGTCCCGTATAGACCGCCATTTTCCCACCCGCCATGCACCAGGCATTCACCTCCTCCGGCTCATCGATCACTTTCACCTCCCAGGCCCAGCTGGCGCTTGCTGGCCGCATAACACTAGCCTGCTTAATCAGGTTCCGGGTAATACGCTCCACACGCCGGGCTACCGCCGTACCTGTGACAAGCTTGCCCTCCTTTGTTAGCTCTTGCACCGTGTTGGTATAGGCCTGCTTCGATGCCGAAATAGCCTGTCCCTCAGAGACCAGCATTAACTGTGAACGCCCGGTAGGGCTGGTGGCGCAACCGCTGCCAGCAGCGACCACAACCAATAGGGCTAAGAGCGCAATAAGACGTAATTTCATCGGCGTGGTTCCTCTACGCAGAAAGAATAAAGACACTATAGATAATAGCAGGGCGCATGACGCGTCAGGACAGCTACCTCTACTCTACCCGACCCTGTCGCCCCGGGTTTGCAGATCCGCATGGTAGGAGGAGCGCACCATCGGGCCGCTGGCGACATTGCTGAAACCCATCTTTTCGCCCTCGAGGCGGAACATCTCGAACTCCTCCGGGGTGACATAGCGTTGCCGAGCGATGTGGTGATCGCTGGGCTGCAGGTACTGACCGATGGTCAGCATATCCACATCGTGGGCACGCATGTCACGCATCACTTCCAGGATCTCCTCATTGCACTCGCCCAGCCCCACCATCAGTCCTGACTTGGTCAACACCTCGGGGTGCGCGGCATTAAAGCGCTGCAGCAACGTAAGAGAACACTGGTAGTCGGCACCGG
>JBFFJV010000153.1:0-6422 GCA_041555695.1 Thiohalomonadaceae bacterium
CCGCTGAACCATCAGCGAGGCACTATATTCGACGTCATACATTGGCTGATTCGGCAGCGCGAGATTACTGCACGCTTTTCAGGAAATATGATTGGTGTCGGGTTTCGCCGCTGGAAAGCCTCGAATATTAAGCCAATGCTAGCCCTGGACAAAAGGAAGGTGAATTTCGTTCCTAATACCAAGTCTGCTATACGAATAAATATACAACCTGGTGATGCTTTAATTTACTGGGGGCGAGATGCCCCGACAGATCTGCAGGAACTAGCAAATAAGACTGGGGCAAAACGGTTGCGCATGGAGGATGGCTTTGTGCGCTCAGTCGGGTTGGGTTCAGATTTGATTAAGCCCCTATCATTGGTTCTTGATAGCCGTGGAATTTATTTTGATCCGATGCATCCATCGGACTTGGAACATATTTTATCAACAACCGAATTTAGTGATGATGAGTTGGAAAAGGCTAGACGAGTTCGAGATGTGATAGTCGAAAACGGAATCACGAAATATAACCTTGAGCCGCGTGATTCCGTAAAATGGCCAAAAGGTGGGAAGAGGGTAATTCTCGTGCCAGGGCAAGTTGAGGATGATGCCTCAATTCGCTATGGCTGCAGCGATGTTAATACTAATATAGGGTTATTGCGGGCGGCAAGGAAAGCTTGTGCAGATGCATTTATCGTGTACAAGCCGCATCCGGATGTGATGTCAGGAAATCGCTTGGGTAAACTGTCTGACGCATTTCAATTTGCAGACTACATGGAGACAGAGATTTCTATAGTGAGCTGTATCGATGCCTGTGACGAGATCCATACCATGACATCTTTAAGTGGTTTTGATGCATTGTTGCGAGGCAAGAAAGTCGTGGTATATGGGCAACCTTTTTATGCGGGGTGGGGGCTGACGACCGATATTCAACACGATAGTGTTGCTCTTTCTCGTCGCCAGCGTCGCCTCAGCCTTGATGAACTCGTTGCCGGCACACTGCTACGTTACCCAATTTATTGGGATTGGGAACTAAAGGGATACACTGATTGTGAGGCCGTGTTAAATAGAATTGTCGAAATGCGCAATGAGTTGGAGACAAGTGGTGGTCTGGAAAAACTGAGGGTGGGATTTATGCGAAGGCAACTCCGTAAATTAGGAGTATTGGCATACAGTCTTTTTAAAGGGTAGCGTCATATAGGCTAAAACCTAATAACCATGAAGTATGTAAGACTATAACCGCCCACAATGCATTTAGATTAGAAAAGCGTAGTAGAAAGTGACAAATTTCGTTATAGTTTATCTCTTCTCAGCTTGATGGCGTAAGAATCTAATCCCTGCTTTCAAGATGTTTAACCTTTTGAAATCAAAAGATAATCCCTCAATAATTTAATGCTGAAAAATGGAATAAATGGATTCAGGGGCAAGCGGGTTCTACTATTACAAGGGCCTGTAGGGCCTTTTTTCCGACGTCTAGCCTATGACCTGGAACAGGCCGGAGCCAAGGTCTTTAAAGTTAACTTTAATGGTGGTGATTGGCTGTTTTACCGAACCAATGCTTTTTCCTATCGCAGTAGCCTGAAAGAATGGCCTGAGTTTTTAGAATCACTCCTTAATCAGTTAAATATAGAAGCTGTGATGTTATTTGGCGATTGTCGTCCAATACACAGAGTTGCACATCAGATTGTGCAGAAACTGGATATTGAGATTGGGGTGTTCGAGGAAGGCTATGTGCGCCCGGATTATGTGACGTTTGAGCGCTTTGGGGTGAATGCGCACTCATTGATTCCACGGACACCGATATTCTACCTCAACTCTCCAATTCCGAAAGTTAAGGATGCGTTGCCACTCGGTAACACTTTCTGGCCTTCGGTTGTTTGGACTATCTTGTATTACCTGTCTGCGATTACGCTTAAACCACTATTTATAAGGTACGAGCATCACCGTCCTTTGGTTTGGACAGAGGGCCTGCTATGGCTGCGTTCTATTTGGCGAAAGTGGTTCTATGCCGTGAAAGAACACGGCGTGGAACAACGACTTGTCACTGAGGATAGTGGTCGCTACTTTCTGGTACCTCTTCAGGTTCATAACGACTCTCAGATTCATACTCATTCAGACTTTGATTCTATTGACGATTTTATTAGCAATGTGATGTCCTCTTTCGCTCGAAATGCTCCTCGCAACACGATATTGGTGATCAAACATCACCCCATGGATAGGGGCTATAACGACTATAGGCGTTATATTGCAGAGCGCACTAAGGAGCTAGGTTTGAATGGAAGATGCTACTATATCCACGATCAACATCTTCCTACATTATTGAAGCATACCCGCGGCGTCATTGTGGTGAATAGTACGGTTGGGCTGTCGGCGCTGTTACATAACGCCCCTGTGACCGTGTGCGGAAGTGCCATTTATGATATGAAAGGGCTGACCTTTCAAGGCTCCTTGAACCAGTTCTGGCGTAGGGCGAAACACTCCCGCCCCAATCGGAATCTTCTCGAACGATTCGTTTCTTATTTGGTACTCCACACGCAAATTAATGGCAGTTTCTATAAAAAACTAGAGTCAATCGGGACCGCAACTGGATTGCGGTGGCCAGATAGCAAAAATTCGTTGAATACAGAAAATGATGTAAAACATGAAAGTCAAAATTGAGCGCCAGTCAGGGGGACGGAGGTTTAGTTGTTTTTCCTGCCTGTATAGCGCCAAATCCATATGAAAGTTTAGTAAAATCTTACTCTAAAATGTATATCAATGAAGACGGAATGACGTCTAACTATATGAAATTTAGACTATTTCGTGTGGTTGTGGTGGTGATTTGTTGAGGAACTCATGAGCAAGTTGGAAGTCGTTATTTTGGCCGCAGGAAAGGGAACTCGAATGCGTTCCAATATGCCTAAGGTACTGCATTGCATTGCGGGTAAGCCATTACTGCAACATGTTATCGATACTGCCCGTACCCTGCAGCCGTACTCTGTACATGTGGTCTACGGACATGGTGGCGAGGTAGTCAAAGAGACGGTTAATGATGGGAGCCTGCTGTGGGCCGAACAGGTCGAACAGCTGGGCACCGGGCATGCGGTAGAGCAAGTCGTCGGTCAACTCCACGGTGACTCCACGGTGTTGGTGCTATATGGCGATGTGCCACTGGTGACGAATGATACACTTGGTGCCCTGATCGACCGTGTAGAAAACGGTATCGCGCTGCTGACCATGCGCCTTGATAATCCCACTGGTTATGGTCGTATCGTGCGCGATGCAGAGGGCGACGTACAGTGCATCGTCGAGGAAAAGGATGCTGACGCAGATGAACGGCTGATCAACGAGGTTAACACCGGTATTCTTGCCGTCGATGGTAGCAAGCTTAGTGGCTGGCTCAAGCGTCTTGAAAACAGCAATGCCCAAGGCGAGTACTATTTGACCGATATCATTGCCATGGCGGTGAACGATGGGCATACGGTAAATGTTCTCTGCACCGTTGATCAGGATGAGGTGGCAGGGGTTAATGACCGGGTACAACTGGCTCACCTGGAACGCGTCTACCAGCAGCGCCAGGCTGAGAGATTGATGCGTGCCGGCGTTACTCTGCTTGACCCTGCGCGCTTTGATCTACGTGGCACGGTTGAGACGGGTGAGGATATCATTATCGACACCAATGTTGTTCTCAGTGGTGAGGTGAAGCTAGGGGACCGTGTCACCATTGGTAGCGGTTGTGTTTTAAAGAACGTCACTATTGGTGATGGGGTGATGATTGCCTCGATGTCTGTGCTTGAGAATGCCGTGGTCGGTTCCAATTGCGTCATCGGTCCTTTTGCCCGCATTCGTCCGGGCACCGAGCTGGGAGCTGGTGCACGCGTTGGCAACTTCGTCGAGGTAAAGAACAGCGTTTTAGGCGTAGGAACGAAGGTCAACCACCTTAGTTATATTGGTGATACCACCATGGGGAGCAACGTGAACATCGGTGCCGGTACCATTACCTGCAACTATGATGGTGCTAACAAACACCGTACCGTGATCGGCGATAATGCCTTTATCGGTTCTGACACACAACTGGTGGCACCGGTAAAGATTGGCGATGGCGCTACCGTGGGTGCAGGCGCCACCATTACCAAAGATGTTAACGATAACGAACTCAGTCTCACGCGTGTACCGCAAAAGGGCATCAAAGGCTGGAAACGGCCACTGAAAATGAGGAAGTAGTTTATGTGCGGTATTGTCGGTGCAGTAGCCGAACGTGATGTAGTGGGGATTCTCCTCGAGGGTTTACGTCGTTTGGAGTATCGTGGTTATGATTCATCAGGTATCGCGGTGGTTAATGACGACGGTTGCATCGATCGCGAGCGCATGCTTGGCAAGGTGCAAATGCTTGCCGATGCATTGGAGCAGCGCCCAATACAGGGACATCACGGTATCGCTCATACCCGCTGGGCTACTCACGGTCAGCCATCACAGCAGAATGCCCATCCGCATATCTGCAAGAAAGGGGTGGCGGTTGTGCATAATGGCATTATCGAAAATCACGAGATGCTACGTCGTAAGCAGACTGAACAGGGCTACGAATTCACCTCTGAGACAGACACCGAGGTGGTGGTGCATCAAATATATATCCACCAGGCAGAGGGCAAAGACCTACTGCAGGCAACTCGCGATGCAATCAGCGAACTCGAAGGGGCCTATGCCCTGGGGGTGATCAGTAATAACGAACAGGGGCGCCTTATCGCTGCACGTCGCGGCAGCCCACTAGTGATAGGCGTCGGTATTGGTGAGCACTTTATCGCCTCTGATGTCGCCGCGCTGCTGCCTGTTACCCGCCGTTTTATCTTCCTTGAGGATGGTGATGTTGCGGACATCTTGCGCAACGGTATTACTATTTATGATGTCGATGGGAATCAGGTTGAACGTGCGATAAGCGAGTCTGGACTCACTGCCGATGCGACGGAGCGTGGTAGCTTTCGCCACTACATGCTGAAAGAGATATACGAGCAGCCACAGGCGGTAGCGCAAACCCTGGAAGGGCGCGTTGCCGATGGCAAAGTGCTGGACGCCAGCTTTGGTCCGGATGCCGCATCGATCTTCGATATGATTAGCTCGGTGCAGCTCATCGCCTGTGGAACCAGTTTTCACGCTGCGATGGTAGCACGCAACTGGTTTGAGGGGCTGGCCGGTATTCCGTGTCGCGTCGAGGTGGCGAGTGAATTCCGTTATCGTCACCCGGTACCTAAACCCGATGCCCTGGTCGTCGTTATTTCACAATCGGGTGAGACGGCAGATACTCTTGCTGCGCTACGTGCTACCAAAGAGTGGGGCTTTGGCCCTTCGCTGGCCATTTGTAATGTACCTGAGAGTTCCCTTTCGCGTGAGGCCGATCTTACCCTATTGACTCGTGCCGGCCCTGAGATTGGCGTTGCCTCCACCAAGGCCTTTACCACCCAGTTAGTTGCGTTGCTGTTATTGGTTACAGCGGTTGGTCGGCGTCATCGTATCTGCACTGAGCGCGAGGCGGTGATCGTTGAGCAGCTATTAGGGCTGTCGCGACATATTGAGGAGGTACTCAAACTCGATGATGCGATTCAGGTATTATCTGAAAATTTTGTCGATAAAAATAATGCGCTCTTTCTCGGTCGAGGTGTGCAGTATCCAGTAGCAATGGAAGGAGCTCTTAAACTTAAAGAGATCTCTTATATTCATGCAGAGGCGTATGCTGCTGGAGAGCTGAAGCATGGCCCTCTGGCACTGGTTGATGAGGTGATGCCAGTGATTGCAGTAGCCCCCAATGATGACTTATTAGAAAAACTTAAGTCTAATTTGGAGGAGGTACGTGCACGGGGGGGGGAGCTCTATGTCTTTGCTGACCATGATACTGGGATGGAGTGTAGTGAGCGGGTGCATGTGATGACGATTCCACCTGGCGGGGGACATGTTTCCCCTATAATCTTTACTATTCCATTACAGTTGTTGTCTTATCATGTGGCGGTTTTGAAGGGTACTGATGTGGATCAGCCTAGAAATCTCGCAAAATCCGTGACTGTTGAGTAGAAAGGCTCAATCCAATATTCGAATGAAGGTTTATATTATATGAGTACGATTTTTGTAACTGGTGGTGCGGGTTTTATAGGTTCTGAGGTGGTGCGCCAGTATATCGCACAGACTGAACATACCGTTGTAAATATCGACAAGTTGACGTATGCCGGTAATATGGAGTCACTGACGAGTGTCGAGAATGACCCCAGGTATAAATTTGAACAGGCCGATATCTGCGATGAGCAGGCAATCACGGCACTGTTTGCGAAATACCGCCCTCAGGCGGTGATGCATCTAGCGGCTGAGTCTCATGTTGATCGCTCCATCGATGGTCCTGCGGCGTTTATGCAGACCAATATCATCGGTACCTATACCCTGTTAGAGGCGGCGCGGCAGTACTGGCTTAAACTCACTGATGAAGG
>JBFFJV010000154.1:0-6412 GCA_041555695.1 Thiohalomonadaceae bacterium
AGCTTGCCGCTAATCAGGTCAACCTGTGGCTGGAAATAGAGCTCCAGCTCGTTGTTTGCCAGTGCGGAGGCAAGGTCACGCTCGAGTTCCAGTCGCTCGGTGAGGATGGTGTTGAGACTCTCGGTGAAGAACTGAAAGTTGGCACGCCCCGACTCTTTGGCGTGGTACATCGCGGTGTCGGCATTTTTGATGAGCACATCAATACGCTCGGCATCGTCAGGAAAGACGCTGATGCCGATACTGGGGGTGACCCTGAGGTGTTCACCCTCCAGCAGAAATTCGTTGGAGATGTTTTCAAGAATTTTCTGCGCCACGTGGGCCACATCACTCATCTCCTCAATCTCCGGCAGTACGATAATGAACTCATCACCGCCCTGTCGGCACACGGTATCACTGTCGCGTACGGATGCATTGAGGCGCTGTGCCACCTCTTTAAGCAGCAGGTCGCCAACGTGATGCCCAAGGGTGTCGTTAATCACCTTGAAGCGATCCAGGTCGATAAACAGGATGGCGATTTTGTCTCCATCACGCCGGGCCTTGCTCACCGCCTGCTCCAGCCTGTCCTGTAATAGCGTGCGGTTGGGCAGGCCGGTGAGGGCGTCATGGTGAGCCAGGAAGTGGATGCGCGCCTCCTTCTCCTTATAGCTGGAGGCATCGGAGAAGATGGCGATGTAGTTAGTGGGTTTACCGCTCTCATCGCGCAGGGTGGTGATGGTGATCCACTCGGGGTAGACGGAGTCATCCTTGCGTTTGTTCCAGATCTCGCCCTTCCAGTGGCCTTCGCTCTGCAGGGTCTCCCACATCTGCTGGTAGAACTCCGGTGTATGACGACCGGAGGCGAGCAGGTTGGGGTTTTGTCCAATCGCCTCCTCAGCGGAGAAACCGGTGATGCGGGTAAAGCTTTCGTTAACTGAGAGGATACGATTGCTGGCATCGGAGATGACGATGGCCTCGCCACTGTGACGGTAGACCAGGCTCCATAGTTGCAGCTGTTCGTGATCCTGGCGCTCTCTGGTGACATCGTGGAACATCAGGATCTCACCGATGCACTCTCCGCTGTCATTGAGCAGGGGGGAGGCGGTTTGCAGCACATGGATAGTGTCGCCGTTGCGGGTCTGGGAGCGATAGTAGTCCTCCTGTGCCGCAGAGACGCTTTCCATATCAAGAAACTCAAGGGTGTTGCCCTGTACCTCGTCAAACCGGTAGCCGAACACCTTTTCGGCAGCGGCGTTCCAGTTGCTGATACGCTGGTGAACATCGGTGGTCACGATCGCCTCGCCCGACTGCTCGACGATAGTAGCCAGAAGGCGGTCCTGTTGTGCGGTCTGGCGCAGGCTTTCGGTCATCTCCTCGGCCATTTTTCCCGCCTCGCTGCGCAGCTGGCGGTTGAGGCTCTTTAGCTCCTCCACCAGCAGTGCGTTTTGCCTGGCCCGGTGAATGTCGTAATTGAGCAACAGCATAGTGGCGAGCAGTAACAGCAGGGTAAGCGAGGAGACGATTACGGCCATCACCCCGTTGTCCAGTCCCCTGGGTGAGGCAAGGCAGACGCTGTTGGCATCGAAATGGGCGGCACTCATGCCCACGTAATGCATCCCGGCGATGGCGACACCCATAACAACCGCACTCAACAGCTGTTTGCTGGAAAACAGTAGAGGGGTTGCGTTACGGCTGTGGAAGGCTAGCTTCAACGCAAACAGGGAAGCGCCAAAGGCGATCAGTAGCGAGAGGGCAACTAACGGCGGGTCATATTCGATGCCAGGCGACATGCGTAGTGCCTCCATGCCGGTATAGTGCATGGCGGCAATGCCGCTGCCCATCAGTGCCGCGCTGGCGATAAGTGTTCGTGTGCGGGTGATGCCGTGGCGAATCAGGTAGAGGGCAAAGCCGGAGGCGGTGATCGCCAGCAGTACCGAGGCGATAGTGATGGGGATATCGTAGGCCAGCGGTATCGGCAGATGAAAGGCTAGCATGCCGATGAAGTGCATCGACCAGATCCCTACGCCCATGCCAACGGCACCACCAGCCAGCCACCACCCGGCCTTCTCTTTCTCAATATGGGGAACGCGTGCAGCCAGACTGAGTGCGGTATAGGAGGCCAGCACTGCGAGGGTAAAGGAGAGGGCGACTAGCCAGGGTTCGTAGCTGTACGGCATTAATTCAATCTTTTATTGGCACTGCCAAATGATTGTTCCGCAGTAACACACTGTATTGGTGTGTCTGCCGAATTGTGATCCTGGCTTCTCCAAAAAACCGGGTATCTCCCTATGGCAATTCGCTTGCCGTGTTCCATGACGGTAAGGGTAGGGTAAAGGCCCGCGATCCAGAACAGGACTTACTTCAAACTGTAGCATATAAGCAGTTGATGATATATCGGTGATAACCCTAATAGCCATAAAAATTGTGTGCCATGGGTCTGCCGTGGTTTTGGCGTAACAAAAAGCCTACAATCAGCGCTACAACAACTACTGCCTGCACGGCGTACTCACAACAGCAAGAAAAGGGGACATTGATGAACCTGGAAAAGGTGATCTTCGGATTTTTTATCGTTCTGGCACTCACCCTCAACTTCGGTTTTTTTATCGGTGACTTCGATAATCCCGCTCACCACAATGTCTACGAGCTGTTTGCTGCCATCGTGATCAATCTCATCGCCACCGTGCTCAAGTTTGGTGACCGGACACAGATGGGGGCGGTACTGTTGGCCACCTCGCTGGTGGCAGACCTGCAGCTCATTATTGCCGCCATCGTCTGGGGCTATGCCGAGCACATCTCCAATACCGGTATGGATCCGGCTGTGATGGGCAGCATTGTCTCGCTCTCCGGCGGTGCGCTGCTGGCCAACGTTACCTCGGTGGTGCTGTTGATCATCGAAACGGTTAATCTGCGCCGCTAACACAGAGCAAGGGGCACTTATGAACCAGGTGATCTTTCTCATCCTGCGGCGCATGCGCGCGCCGTTGGTCGTGCTGATCATTGCCTACGCCATCTCCATCCTTGGCCTGGTGTTAATTCCCGGTACCGATGTTGATGGTAACCCCTGGCGTATGGACTTCTTTCACGCCTTCTATTTTGTCAGTTACATGGCGACCACCATCGGTTTTGGTGAGCTACCTTATGCCTTTAACGAGGCGCAACGCATGTGGACAGTGGTGGCGGTCTACCTCACCGTGATCAGCTGGCTCTATGCCATCGGTAAAATTCTTTCTCTAATTCAGGATTCAGCTTTTAAACAGGCGGTGGTGGAGCAGGCCTTTGCCCGTGGCGTGCGGCACATGTCTGAGCCTTTCTATATTGTCTGTGGATATGGCGATACCGGTAGTCTGCTGGTGCGCTCGATGGTGCAGCGCAATATGCGTGCGGTGGTGGTGGATATCAGTCCGGAGCGAATCAACGAGTTGGAGCTGGAGGACCTCGACCTCTATGTGCCGGGGCTCAGCGCCGATGCCTCACTGTCACTGACACTGAATGAGGCAGGGCTGCTGCACAAGAATTGTGTCGGTGTCGTGGCGTTGACGGATAGCGACCCGGTCAACCTTAAGATTGCGATTACCACCAAATTACTCCATCCGGGAATTAAGGTGATCTGCCGTGCCGAGACCCACGATGCCGAGGCCAACATGGCCTCCTTTGGTACCGATCGCATCATCAACCCCTATGATACTTTCGCCCACCGCCTGGCCCTCGCGTTGCACTCGCCGGGTACGCATCTGCTCTACGAGTGGTTTACCAGCGTACCGGAGACCGAACTGCCTGCACCGTTATACCCACCGCATGGCACCTGGGTGGTGTGTGGTTATGGCCGCCTTGGTAAGGCGATGAAGGCCAATCTGGATAAGGAGGGGGTGGACACGGTGATTATTGAGGCCGACCCCGAGGGGACCGGCTGTAGTGACTTCTGTGTGGTGGGGCGGGGAACCGAGGCCGAGACGCTTAGCATTGCCGGGGTTGAACAGGCGGTGGGTATCGTTGCCGGTACCGATGATGATGCCAATAACCTCTCTATTGCGATGACCGCGGCGCAGCTCAACCCGGACATCTTCATGGTGGCGCGGCAGAATAAATGCGATAACGACGATATCTTCCACGCGGCGTTGCTGGACCTGGTGATGCAGCGTAGCGAAATCATAGCCCGTGATATCCTGGCCCTGCTCACCACACCGCTGCTCGATCAGTTTCTCCGTCTGATCTTAAATGAAACTAATGAGTGGGCGAATCAGCAGGTGAGTCGTCTCAGTGCGGTAACCGGCGATCTGGTTCCCGATGTCTGGTCTTTCCACGTCAATGAAAGTGATGCCCCGGCACTGGTGGAGAAGCTGTCCGGCGGTGGCCGGATATTACTGGGGGACTTGCAACGCGACCCGCGAGACCGAGAACGCGCCCTGGAGTGTCTGCCACTGTTGCTGGTGAGGCGAAACCATGAGACATATCTGTTTCCTGAGGACGAGTTAGCGCTTGAGCCTGGGGATGAAGTCCTGTTTAGCGGTAAGGGCTGGGTGATGGAACGGATGAAGTGGGCACTGCAAAATCATAATGCACTGCGCTACGTGCAGACCGGGGAGGAGCGCGCCAGCGGTTATTTCTGGCGGCGCTTTGTCAGTGAAAAGGTGCAGGGCTAGAAAGTCGCACTGAGCGCCTGTCGGTGGGGTGTGCTACTTTCCGTAAATTGATCGAGCCGGTAGCCATACTGATAGACTGCACCCAGATGCCAGCCATGCTCTTTGGTGAGTTGCAGCTTTTTACGCAGTCGGCTGATGTGGGTATCGACAGTGCGAGTATGCACATTCGTGCTGTGGCCCCACACCTTTTCCAGCAACTCATTGCGTGACAGCAGTTTGCCGCTGTTCCCCAGCAGGTAGCAGGCAAGGTTATACTCTTTTTGTGTCAGCTCAACAGGGAGACCATTGAGAGTAATTTCCTGACGCTGCGTATCCAGCAGTATATTGCCATAACTGTGTAGTGTCGCTGTTGCCATGATCGGTACCCGGCGTGCCAGTGCCTCGATACGCGCCAGCAACTCCTGCTGACGGGCCGGTTTGACCAGGTAATCGTCAGCCCCCTTGCTAAGTGCTAGCACGATATCCTCTTCGGCATCATGGGCAGTAATGAAGATGACGGGGGTGTTGTCCTGACACCGGGAGCGCAACCAGGTGAGCAGTTCAATGCCACTCATACCAGGTAACTCCCAGTCGAAGAGCAGGAGTTGATAGTCGTCACATTGTGCCTGTTGGGTAAACTCAATGCCGCTGTTAAAACTGCTGCAGTTATGACCGGCATCTTCCAGCCAGTTACGCAGTGCGGTTTTCTGTATAAGATCGTCTTCTACAATGGCAATATCCACCGCTTCACTCCTTTGATGTTTGCGGTTTATTCTTAAGCTGTTGGTTATACTGACCTTATAATCTAATTATGGCAAGTGCTGGCAATGACAGGATGGTAACGATGAGCAGCTGGCGAGACTCCGGGCGTGGTGCAGCAGCGCGTAAATTATTGCATGAACTGGTGGAGCTGTTACGTAAACTGGTTGAACAGGATGAGCCCAGCCACGTTGATCTGACGGCGATGGAGCTGGATGAGGCGGATTATACGCTGTTGCGTGAAACCCTGGGGGAGGGGGAGATCCTGGCGCAGGTGAGTAACTTTGGCCGTTTTAGCGTGATAGAGACGGGTTATCCCGGGATTTGGTGGGTGACGCATATGGACGAGCAGGGACAGGTGTTATCTGACTTTCTGGAGGTGAGTTACTGTCCGGAGGTGTTGATCGCTGAGGCCGAGACGGTGGAGGATGGTCGCGATGCGTTAAAGGCGCGGCTGTTCGAGATGGGAATGGAGTACAAACACGGCTAATGGCAGGGATTCTCGCATAGTGGACAACACACCATTTCTCTCACGGCAGGGGCTGCAGACGTTATTTACGCAGCTCTCGAACGAGGGGTATCGTCTTATCGGCCCCCGTGTCGAGCAGGGGGCAGTGGTGTATCGTACGCTGGAGAATGTGGCCCAACTTCCCTGCGGGATGCGCGATGTACAACAGCCGGGAAGTTATCAGTTACGACAGGATGATGGCGAACGCGCCTTTTCCTGGGCCAATGGGCCACAGGCGCTAAAACCACTGTTCTTTGCCCCGCAGGAGAGTCTGTGGCAGGTGGAACAGAGAGCGGACGGCCTCTCCTTTAATGAGTCTCTGCTGCAGGATGAGCGCCTTGCCATTCTTGGCGTACGTGCCTGTGATCTGGCAGCAGTGGCGATTCAGGATCAACATTTTCTACAGGGTGTGGCGTGCGATAAGCACTATGCCCGGCGACGTGAAGGTACCTTCATTATCGCGGTCAACTGCTCTCATCCCGCCGCGACCTGTTTTTGTGCCGCTACCGGTGATGGGCCGAATGCCGAGTCGGGCTACGACCTGTTGCTG
>JBFFJV010000155.1:0-6381 GCA_041555695.1 Thiohalomonadaceae bacterium
ACTGAACCCCAGAAACCGCGCTTGCTTGAGCAGGTCAGAATTGCGTGTCGCCAGAAGCACTATAGCCCCAAAACTGAGAAATCCTACGTCTTCTGGATCCGCAAGTTCATCCTCTTTAACGACAAACGTCACCCCAAGGATATGGGGCACAAGGAAATCGAGGCCTACCTGAACCACCTGGCAGCGAAACGTCGCGTCTCAGCCAGCACCCAGTCTAGTGCACTTAATGCTATAGCTTTCCTGTATCGGACTGTTTTACAACAGGAAATGCCAGATCTGGATAATCTGCGAAGGATCAAACGTCACAAAACAATCCCTGTGGTCATGTCCAGGCAGGAAGTAGAAGCCACCCTTTCGCTGATGAGTGGCACCACGCGACTGATGGCTGAACTCATTTACGGGACAGGGATGAGAATCAATGAGTGTATGACCTTGAGGATCAAGGACATTGATTTTGACCTTCGCTCTATCACGATCCGTGCTGCCAAAGGCAATAAGGACAGGGCGACGATACTGCCTACAGCGTTGCTACCAGAGCTACGCAACCACCTGACAAAGGTAGCGCAGTTGCACAAATCAGACCTGCTCCAGGGAAATGGCTACGCACCAATGCCAAACGCGCTATACAGGAAGTATCCCTCAGCCTCTAAGTCCCTTTCCTGGCAGTATGTGTTTCCATCTACGACCGTACGACCGTGGCTGGATACAGGACACAAGGCTCGCTGGCACGCTTCACCGAGTACGCTACGCAGGGCATTCAAGTATGCGGCAACAAAGGCGAAAATATATAAGCATGTAGGGCCACATACTCTTCGGCATAGTTTCGCCAGTCACTTGTTGGCTGCTGGTACTGATATCAGGACTATTCAGACACTACTCGGGCACAAAAACATTGAGACCACGATGATATATACCCACATCACACCCGATCATAAGAATGTTTGCAGCCCACTCGATCAGATGAAAGGGCTAGGATAGCCATTCCCGCGGTCCAAATTGGACGGACCATTACAATTTACTACTTCCACTTTTAACGCGAAAGCGGACTAAGAGCCTCACTTCCCCGTATGTCGGCAACTGGCCGTTTACGACCATTAAAGTCCTCTACAGCTGCCATGATAGGCCCAGGATGACCTCCCAACACAGCATCAAGGTCGTGCTGTCCTATTCAACTAATTAGCACACTATCCATATATGCTACGACTCCTCACTCTCAGCTACCTCATCCTCAATGTAGGTCATCAATTCACCGGGATTACATGAGAAATACCGGCAGAGTGCATTGAGTGTGTCCGTATTCGTATTGTAACCAACGACATTAGCCACACGGGTCAGCGTGGCCCTGGATATACCTGTCTTATCAGAAACTTCATTTAGGGTAATTCGTCGCTTCTCATTGAAGGACTTGTCGTCCAGTAGTTGCTTTAGCAAGACTCTAATCATTGCTCTCCTCCCGATTTACCACTGTATACCAGATATACGAACATCATCCCATATACTCATATATGAGTCAATCTACTCTTGACAGAGCCTTATCGCTCACGTAGCATATATGAGCATAACTAATCACAACTGATTGGTTATGTGCGATTTGGGCGGCACAACTACTGTCATTAACACAAGGAGTCATCACGATGCTTATTAACAAGATCACTGAAAAAAGAGAGGAAATGGTACTGGGTGAATACCGCATAATAAATGTAGATGACCAGTGGCTGCTGACGGATGCCAGTGGTGTACTTCCATTCTCACCAGCCAACTTCGACATCGGCGGTGAAAAATACTTACCCACACAAGGTGAAGTAGTCCATGCAGGACTTATTATTGATTATCAGGATGATGAGTCAGAAATCTTTGGACGTGTAGAGCAGCTGGACGTACCAAGCAGGCCGCTGCTGGCAATCCCCTTCCCTACCCTGCAATATCCAGAGCTTCTCGTTGAGCTTGACCAGTATATTCAGGGGCTGACCTGCGAAGGGCTACGGGAGTTCCTTAACCACCTCTTTCTTGACGAGCAGCTAGCACTGAACTTCACAAGCCTTCCAGCAAGCAAAAATCATCATCACGCAGAAAAAGGAGGTCTGTTGCAGCATGTGGTCGAGATGGTGCGCTACGCTCACGACGGGCAGTTCCCGTTGCAGCCGTCGAACTATGAGAGGGAACTGCTGATCACAGCCGCCGTCGTTCATGACATCGGTAAAGCGCATGCCTCTGCAAATAAGGCAGGGCTCCCCGCTTTGTATCGTGATCACGAGGAGCTAGGCAAGGAGTTGCTCTCAGAGCCGCTCAAGTGGATGGCCCTAGAGTACCCGAAGGCTGCAAAAGACCTGGTGCACGCCCTCAATGATATTTTTGCGCAGGGAAACACTTACTCCACCGCCGTTGGCTGTCTGCATTCTTTGTTGGACTGCGCCTTATCCTTTGGCAGTGCCAGTGAGGCGGCTTTCAACGGATTGCCACGCTATCGCATTCTGGCTCATCTGAACGGGCGCAAGGGACCGGGGTGGACATATAGGCGGTTCCCGCATGTCCATCTCGTGAAGTAAAACAAGTTCCAGAGATTTTTCACATGGACGTGACAGCCCTCACTACCCATTCAACGCTTGAAACCAATGCGCTTCAGCAGCCCAGTGGCTTTTCCAGGGTCCTCTGGAGCCGCTTTCTTGGCATCTGCCGCCCTACGCCTCGCAATTGGTGCACGATTCCCCAAATACGATCTGAGCTGGCCCTCTGCAGTGCGATCGTGCCGCGTCATTTCTGCTACGAACTGACCAAGACGTACAACGTAGAGCACCTTCACGGACTTCTTGAAAGTGTTCACCGGCAAGGTCGGCATCTCTTCTCCGCTCTTGCGGTTACGCCGCCATTCGGCCTTTATCTGACCCCAGAGCTTCGAACGGTCTTTACGGATACCGGAGAAGCCCGGCATCCGTTTCAGAGAGTAAATGCACTGGCGTAGATCGCCGTCGTTCTTCTGGGTAATGGCCCGATGGAGGCGATCGCACCAATAAGCCAGCAGGTCGGCTTTGAGTCGCCACGTCCAGCTCGCTTTGTCCTGCCCCTTGCGATTGAGTCTCACCAGCTCGTACTCGTCCCGGAAGCTCAGGTGTGTCCGGGTGATGTCATCGAGACGCTCCCCCTCGATGGGGCCGGTCGCCATGAGCCACCAGCAGAAGCCGGTAGGATGTGCCTCTTCCTGTGCAGGGTAGATCACCAGCTTCGCCACCACACGCCCTCGCTTCCTGTCTTTAAAAACTGCCTGACGGCTTCGCTTCAGGTTCAGATTTTTCTCCACGCGGGTGACGAAATCGACCAAGCGATCCGCCTCGACTATCCCGCTGGCCACCTGCGTGTAGCCATGGCGGGCGGCGTTCTGGATCGTCTGCATCGCCGCCGTTTTATGTGTATGCATATAGCTCATAACAACCTCGAATAGAGCTGTCCCCCTCAAAGAGGGGGACAGGAATAACAGTGTTTTTGATGGGCACACCTTTACAAGCCCAGAATCGTTATCAAGCAAACTCGCCGCCCCCTCCAGGTTTCACCCTGAAGGAGACGCAAGATGCCTTCACACACACACCACGCGATCTAGTCGCGCTCCAGCCTTTCGTACAGTACATCAGCGTTTTCACGCCGAGGGGGTAATTGCTTACCTCCGAGCTTCGCCTGTATCACTCCGTACCTATCTGCAAGATGCAGAACCTACTCAGCCGTGCTCCCCCGCTTCCTCTCTCAACGGTGCCAACCGTCGATCATCAAGGCTGCGGCTCCCACGTTAGTTGCAAGTGTCGAACAGTAACGCCAGCGGCTTTTTATCAAGAGTGTTAAGGCGGCATTACCCGCCAAGGATCTACTAAGGTTTTCCCTCTCACCCAATGGGTTTTCGGAGGCCTGAGATTCCAAAGTGGCTCCCCTACTCCCTCACTCTCTCATCTGCCTACAGTGCTTCCTTCCTAGTGGAAGGCACTGGCTTTCTGCACTTACCAGAAAGAGACCTCTTCGGCCCCCTGTACTGTCTTAAGCTATCCAGCTATCCATCAAGGTTTCCCCTGATGGACAAGCGTGCCCAGGTTTCCCCTACACGCCCCCGCACCTCTCGATGCGAACAGCAGCCCAACAGTCTGGATGTGGTAATACCCTTTCGAGCATCCCCACATACGGATTTTCACCGCTTCACTTGCAACAGGGTTTACCGAGTTACCTCGGCTCCCGTTTCCGTGTCGCCCAATCTCGGAGCCTCACGGCCCAATCGCCCACCTATTGGAGGGTTGGATTGGGTCGAATCAGGTATTTCAACCTGAAGCGCCCGTTGAAGCCGGACGAGCCCAATTACGGGCATCCGGCTTCTGCGCGAACACTCTCGATTGGCAGTCGAGAACGCAGCACGTGGCGGTGTGTGTGAAGCACCTACGAGCCCCCTGATAGTAGGGATTCCAAGTAGATATACCGGGGGGAGTGAAAAAACGGTTCGCTCGGCTTCCGCCTCGCTAGGAATCTCTTTTGTTGCCGTCAACCCGCTGGGTTGACCCTTGCAGAATCATATATGTCGTCAACCCGCAGGGTTGACTTATGCGTGCCAAAAAACGCCTTTCTCCAGCCGAATAGTTCTTACAGCCACCTCCCAGCAACCGACCAACCTCATGCTCTGTCAGTCTGATTCCTGCGCTCAGTCGCTTTCTTCAAAACCAGATCCAGCCTCACGCTTGTTAGTTGAGTGACTTACCAACCTGCTTTACAACGCTTCCTCTCCCCGTGAGTATCTGCTTTGCTCGATCGGCTGCATTGAATCCGTTCTGACTTGCCCAGCCGTGGATGTTTTCGCCGCTTTCAACGAAGTAAACGCTGAGCCTGTCAGCGACAGAGGTGAGATTGATTTCGTCATGGGGCGTATTGAGATCGTGCCCTACCGTATCCTCATAACGCCAAGACCATTGGTCTGCACATCGGCGATGTATCGACATGCATATCACGCGAAACAGGCTTACAGGTGTTCAAGCCAAAACATTTGTTTTTCGCTAAGGGGGATCCGCTGCACCTTGTGTATACTCCGTTTTAGTAAACAACGTTATGCAGTCTTGACTAGGGTTTTCTTGGGAAATACCGGGTTTATTGAGCCGATCACAATGAAAAGAGGGGCACGGAGTCCTACTCGAACTTTGGTGTGCGTCCGCATTTCCGCTTAAGGGGGGGCCGTAAAGTAACGTGCGAGATCTATAAGCAGCAAGCCTTACAAATTATCCTCTTGCTACCCGACACTGATAAATAGCCCCTCAACTGAGGGGCTTTTGAATTACTACCGCACATGAACTCCGCACTTTGCCAGTGCATCACGCAATCGGCGCATGCTGTAAATCATTGCATAAGCTTCAGCTTCGTCAACCGCATGTTCACGCACATCGACAAAGGCAAGACGCTTTGCGAGATCAGCCATCGCGAAAGCTTCCACTTCTGGCATATCCAGAGTCAAGTTTACCAAGTTCTCTTTCATTATAGTTCTCCTTTAATAGCCGCCAAAACGGCGGGGTTCAAAGGAACATACCGGGGGTAGTGAAAAACGATTCAAGATCGTTAGCAATGGTCTTTTTGGCACCAGGTTTTGATATAGCACAGCAAACAGGCTATTTATCCCTCTCATAATTACGCCTTTCAAGCTGCGATGCCTTGCTCGGCCTCCCCCTCCTTTTCGGCTGGTTCACAACCTCGCTGCCAGACAGGAATGCTGCAAGGTCAATGATCCGAATGAGCGGTTTACGTTTCCCAAGCCGGATAACAGGTAAAGGGAAGTCGTTCTGGCTACTCAGATTATAAGCCGTCTGTACCGCCATCCCCATCTCCACTGCTGCCAGTGGGAGGGAAAGCATGTGACTCTGATATTTGGAGTACAAAGATTGGTACACTTCTTTGGTAATACTATTCATCTGTAATGTCCTGTGTCGGACATCGCCTTCCTACCGATGCGGATATTTTATTTGACCCTCTCTGGCACCGTTTGGTGGAGTCTGGACAACCTGCCCATGCTGAAGGTTTGCCTGTATTTACTAGGGTTTCACATAACACCTACCGGAGGGAGTGAAAAAACGACTATGTAGCTAAACTTGGCGGCCTAGAGAGCTGTACTCACAGGAGTTTGGGACATATTTGGGACACTTGGGACAGTAAAACGAAGGAAATCGAAGGAATTCGAGGTAAACTTCAGACACAAAAAAGCCAGCATTTCTGCTGGCTTTTCAGTTACTTACGTTGGGGTGGCTGAAGGGATTCGAACCCTCGACAACTGGAATCACAATCCAGGACTCTAACCAACTGAGCTACAGCCACCATTGAAACAGTTCAACCAGGCATCCATGCAGAAATGGCGCGCCTGGCAGGACTCGAACCTGC
>JBFFJV010000156.1:0-6329 GCA_041555695.1 Thiohalomonadaceae bacterium
CGTCTCTTCCTGTAGAGCAACTTCGGACTCACGCTGCATTTCAAACCGATCAGTAGTCTCCAGATATTGCTCCGTGGTAAGAGTCTTCTCGGTTTCCATCAGTGTGAGCGACTCGATCTCAAGACGCTTGCGGTGGATTCTTTCGTTTTTTTCTCCCTTAAGCATGTTAGCGATGTGTGACACATCACCACATTCATAGCCCTTTATATGCTGTTTCACCAAAAGAAGATCCATAATTCCAGACGGTTTAATGTCCGCATGCGTGGAAGGTACCCCTTTCTTGGCGTCTAAAAATTTTGCGCCAACAATCTCTACCAGCATGGCAGGAGTCATCGCGTAAAACATGGGCATAGGGTTAGCCTTAATCGCCACAGTGGTTGTGCCGATTTGACGAAATGTCTTGTGAGCTACCGGCTTTACCAGTTCTTGGGCTTGCTCATAGACGCTACGGCGTGCTGTTATCAGTTTCTGGATAGTTCTAGCCAACGGATCCGCTGGTGTGAGTCCGTTCTCCTTAAGTACGTCTTGAGTATGTTTGCTTAGGCCGTCCTGCATATCCTTAGAAAGCCGCATACCAACGAGTCCAGGAACAACAGGGGTGAAGTCAGTACGCCCCATCAGTGCAATGCGAGCTCCCTTGGCCAAACTAATGCCTGCTTTTTCACTAGATACAGCATCTAGGCGGAGAAATGGGGTTGCAGCGGTAACGTCTCCTAGACTTCCATTACTTGACTGGACGTCAGATGCGGTTCCATGCCCAACAATAGCGGCCGCCGACGACTTGAACATGGCAGCTAAACTAGCCTGTCGGATTTTGAGCTCTTCCTCAAACAGGGCCAATGGCCGGAACGTCTCTGGCGGCAGTTTCGCGGGTTTGGCTTTTTGGGGAGTCGTCGCATATCCATTTGGACGGGTGGAGCGCAACTCGGCAATGGCTTTATCGAGCCTATCGTGAACATCACCTAATCGCTTCATTTCTACTGATATTAAAGGAGCTGACGTACGAGTCGGTGCCGGAGGGCGCGTAGGAATAACAGCTTGCGGGAGCCGCAGTGTGCGCCTAAGGTTAACGGTAAATTCTTCGGCAGACTCGGGGAATGCGGCATTCGTCACAAACCTATGCACAAAATGGTAGGCGCGAACAATGGCTGCGAGACGCCGAATAGGGCGGTGGTGATCGTTGGGTGACAGCTTGACTGCAAGAATACTATCACAAACTCTGTTTATCTGGTTCCGGAGCGATGCACCAGCGATGAACGTGCTAGCGTCTCCTCCAAGTACAGTATTCAGAGCTACCGCCACATCGGGTCGAGTCATATTACCACTATCAAGCAATCCATTGAGAGTTTCGGCAACATCCTCTAAAGATTGCAATACAGGACTCGAACTAGGTGATTCGACAAATCTATTGCTAGCGATGTACGACTTAGCCAGCGTTTTGAGCTGGAGTGGCCTCGTCGACCCATCAGGTATGGCAGCAGCATTCTTTTGGAACTGAGTATTAGCAGTCAAGTCGATTGGATCAATCTCATCCCGCGAACGATTTGCCTCCCGCACGATATTAAAACGAAATAACGTTTCCATGTGTCACTCCCTTAACTTAGTGGCGTAGATGAAATCTAACGTATAATTTGTAGCATATGCCCTGCCAGAATCAATTTTGTCTTAACCTCAATATCTAGGTCACACAACGAGCTACTTAAGACCTCCGTCATATTCCCACAATTTTACACAGCCTTTTTGTTTCAACGTGGTAAACTTAAAAATAATGATGAAGATTCGTTACTACCTGCAGAGCATGAGGTAAGTTACTGAATTACATAACAATCCATACCAGCAACGAGATCACCTTCCGAGCCTTCGGCAGTAGGGTGTGACTTCCAATGAGAATAAACCAAAGTGAAAAAACATGTGCAACTTAGCACCTAACCAATTGATTTATATAGACTCACATATAACCAAAACATTATGTCACTCGACCAGTAAAACTTGTTCTTCTGCCATGCCCCTCCCCCCCCCCCTCAAGGGGGTCGCGATAGGCGTACCCCCGTATATCTTTTTATGAAAGATATACAGAATTTTGTCTAACTCCGTAAAGGCTTGTGCCACATGCGGCACAGGCCAATTCTGACACTTTAAAATGTTTCAGTTGTGCCGAGTAATCGTTTCGGTTTTGCCGTGTAAACGTTTCGGTTTTGCCGTGCCGCCTTTGCGACTAATAATCGCCTTTGCACTGCTCCCTATGCCCTCGATACTAGTTTCCCATCCCGTCAGAACATTAAGCTCAAGCACCCCTTCCTTGAGTTTCTTCAGATTGCAGCGCTTACCACCGTCTGTGTAGCCGTCCCAGTCATCACCCCACACATGCCGTGCCAGCTTATCAAGGCTGATAGTCCTTTCCCCCTTGTCCCACATCCAGCCAACAAGGAAGCGGTGTACCGCCTTGGCAATGTCTGAGCGCAGTTGCCTGCGCTCTTCCAGATCAATCGAGGCATAGGAAAAACCGGCCTCACCAAAAGCCGCCATCGCCAACCGATTATTGATCACGATATCTAAGGTGCCATCGTCATTGATGCGAGAGCCAATAAAGACAACAGGATGGTGGAGGTCACATTGCTCACGCTTTTCCGTCATGGTCACGGCTCCAAGTCTCTTGAGTGATCCCCTGATCGCTTCATAGTGCCCCTGCCCGGGACGATGGATACACATCACTGCAGCGAGTTCATGGATGGAAACATGCTTGATAATCCCTGCAGGCAGCTCATTCTTGCCTTCAGGGTCGTAGATCTTGCGGAGGGCCTTGCCCGTCTCAGACTGCGGTTCCTGCATAAGAGGACGACCACGCTCGTGATCTTGCGCCAAGTATAGAATGGCGAGAGCCACAGTCTCGTCATAGATGTCGAGTTGCCAGAAGCTGCGCAGCTCAATCACAAGGCCGTCTTTGTACTCGTGCCTACACAATGACTTGGGCCTGTCACCGTTCGCAACCTTTTTCGTCGGCTTGAAGAAACCATCAGCACCAGCAGCCAATGCAATTTGCCTCTCATAGCGGACTGGCTTACTCACACTTACGCCCCCCAATCTCGTTCGGCATCGCGACAAGCACCGCCGAGGTAGCAGTTACTTCAGACTCGTCTACCAACGGCAGTTTTACGGGAACCAGCTTCATACTCATTGGCAAAGGGCAAGGTCCATCCTTCATCTTGGTGGACTTAAAGAGGAGCCTCCCCGAGTGCTCACTGAGAAGATACTCAGCATCAAGGGCCCCCTTGAGTGCTATTGCCCCCCGAGCACGCTCTTTCTCAGAATGACCCGTGTGATGGACAATCAGGACAGTACAGCCGTGGCGCTGACGAAGTACATCGACTGCAGTAATAAATTCCTGCATATCCTTCGTCGAGTTTTCATCCTTGGGACCAAAGTTCCTTGCCAAGGTGTCGATGATTACCAACCGGGGTACCTCGCCGTCCTCCATCTCAGCCTGCCTGATCGCCTCTGAGACGGCATTCAGAGAGCGGGGTTCACTGAGTACGGCAGGATGTTTTGAGATGCGCAAAGGCGCTTCGGTGAGCTCAACACAAAACTTGGTACACCATGCACTCATGCGCCGCCCAATGCTGTCATATCCTTCCCCAGCGATATATACCACCATGCCCTTCTTTACCTCATGGCCATGCCAGTTGGTGCCCGTGGCAATACAACAGGCCATACTCACGGCAAGAAAAGACTTACCAACGCCAGAATCGCCGAACACCATCGCCAAACTTTCCTCTTCCAGAACATCACGGATGATCCAGCGAGGAGGTTGAGGCGGAAGATCGCCGACACGTACGAGTTCAAATTTCCCGGTCTGCTCAATGACCTTGTCTACTGCGTCCAGTGCAGCATTAAGCCTCCTTTCGTCTTCATGCAAACGCATAATTCAATACCTCATTACATAACTGAGTACTATCTGTGTTGAGCTTCAAGGCATGTCCTTTGCCACAGAGATCCGCCTCGCAGCCAGCCTAAGGCGCTCCAAGTCCTCTCCAGGAAACTCATCTCCTCGGATTAGCCTCTCGGCTGCCAAAAGCACAACGGTAGCCTCCTGTGACAGGCAGATGAGCCTGTCACGACAAGTAATGCTTGGACGGATTGAGGGGCGGCTGTACCCGCTTTTCTCGGGGAAGAGGTCATGCAGTTGCAGACCGATTGCTTCGACTACCTCGCGGGGCTGACAGCCCGCAAAACAGTGAAGCAGGGTCTTTCCATCTTCGGTCTCACGAATGCTGAGGGACGGACTTTTGTCATCATGACCAGGGCAGCAGGCCACCCAACTATGATCACCAGTGCGCTTCACGCTATCGAGGCGTGAGAGGATGCCGTTAATATCCACTATCAGCCCTCCTGCACTTCGTCAGTCAGAGGGACATGCTCATCCAACCAGCCAATAAGAGTGCTTTCGCGCCAGACGGCAGTGCGCCCTCCGATGTGGGTAGGGGCTGGGAAAATACCTTTGCGAATCCAAAGATATACTGTCGACTCGCAAACACCAAGCCTATTAGATACTTCTTGAATACGAAGAAGACGATCAGCCATGACACACCTCCAATTTAGAGGTGCAAAGAGGCGCAGCAGTATTGCTGCAGGTGAAATTTACCATGAAACTGTACCTCACAATTTACAACTAACGTATTGTTCGCATTTGGCACCTCCTTCGTAGTGGTTAATAACGGCCATTAAACACAAATGCGTGGTACCACGAAAGTGTAGATGTGAAATTTTTTTATTTAGCCCTATTACTAGCAAGGGAAACCACCTTAGCTCCATCACGCAGGCTGTCCAAGTAATCAGCCCACTGCTGCATCATTTCGATACGTTCATGCATGAAACTAGTCCTGTTATAGGCTTTGCCGTGCATGTCTCGCACTTTGTGAGCAAGTTGCATTTCGATGACCTCTACCCTGACCTTCAACTTCTCGTCCAAAAGGGTTCGCGCCATGGCTCGAAAGCCGTGGGCAGTCATTTCATCCTTACTGTACCCAAGGCGGCGTAAGGCACTGTTAATCGTATTCTCACTGATTGGTCGGTCATGACTGCGCTGGCCGGGGAACACCAAGCCACTGCGATTGTGGCCAGTCAGAGGGTGCAAGTCGCGCAAGACTTTTACTGCCTGACGCGATAATGGGACGTGATGCTCGACTTTATAACCCTTCTTCCCCTTCATTCGTTCTGCGGGAATCACCCACAGGGCATTATCCAGATCGATTTCATCCCACTTTGCTTGGCGAAGTTCACTGGAGCGAAGAAAACTCAGACCGTGCAGCTTCAAAGCGCAGCGCACGATATGGCTACCACCATAGCCCTCGATAGCACGCATGAGGGCACCCACCTCTTCTGGCTTAACGATGGCAGCGAAGTGTTTGGCCGGTGGCAGAGAAGCCAGAGAGTCATCAAGAACAGAGCATGGATCGAAGCTTTTCCGCTTGCCGCAGGAAATGGCATATTTGAAAATTCGCCCGCAATACTGCTTGACCTTGCGGACAGTTCCCAGTGCGCCACGCTCCTCAATCCGATGTAGTACCGCCAACACTTCGGGCGTATCAATCTCGGCAATAGGCAGACTACCCAGCCATGGGAAAACGTCCTTTTCCAGCCGAGATAGGATGGTTTTGGCATGAGACTCCACCCATTCATGTTTGCGCTTGGTGTGCCATTCCCTTGCTACAGCCTCGAAGCTGTCGGCCATCAGTGCAAGCCTTGCATTTTTGGTAGCCTTCCTATGCTGACCGGGGTCGATATCACGGGCAAGCAGTTGACGGGCCTTATCGCGCTTATCACGGGCCAGCGCGAGACTGGTATCCGGATAGGTGCCAAGAGAAATCGTCTTTGCCTTGCCGTCGAAGGTATATTTGAAGCGCCACCACTTCCCACCACTAGGTGCGATGATCAGGAATAAGCCTTTTTCATCATACAATTTGCGGGGCTTTTCAGCGGGTTTGGCGGCACGGATAGCGGTATCAGTAAGTGCCATTTTGGGGTAACTCCAGATAGGGTACAGCTGTTACCCCGCAATTTACCCCTATTTTGGGGTAGCTTGCAATGCTGGTCTATGAAGACTAATGAATCACGAGAAAACCATAAACCCTGCTGTGGCGTGGGATTGAGAGGAACCTTTCAACCCATATATACTTCTTTGCACCTAAAAATGGTGCCCCGAAGAGGATTCGAACCTCTGGCCTTCCCCTTAGGAGGGGGACGCTCTATCCAGCTGAGCTATCGGGGCGAATATGAGGCTGCGATTCTACCCTGCCGAACGGCATTTCGCTAACCCTCATCTCTACGAATTC
>JBFFJV010000157.1:0-6213 GCA_041555695.1 Thiohalomonadaceae bacterium
CACATCTGCCCCTCTCCCGACCTATATAACACAGAAAAAAGCGGTTCCTCCCAAACTTGCCAATACCCGAGTATTGCGCTATGTTATTAACCGTGCGTTAGTTAACGCATTCGGAATAGAGCACCACTGCGCGCTGCACTAGCAGCGAGGTAGTAGCAGTTGTCGTGCGAGCCGAGATACGTGTCATTCAATAACTGTAACTGTGAGGAGCAATCACACATGGCAAAGAAGATGCACGATACGCCTCAGCTTGACCAACTAGAGAGCGGCCCCTGGCCGAGCTTTGTTACTGGCCTCAAGCGCCTGGCGAACGATAACGATATGATGGTTGACCTGATGGGCCAGCTTGAAACCTCTTATGAGACCAAGAAGGGCTACTGGAAAGGTGGCACCGTGGGTGTCGTTGGCTATGGTGGCGGGGTTATCCCTCGCTTTACTGAGTTGTACGATGATAACAAACAGCCGCTATTTCCTGATGCGGCAGAGTTTCATACTCTGAGAATCATGCCCCCAGCCGGGATGCACTACGATACCGCGATTCTCCGCAAGTTCTGCGATATCTGGGAGCAATACGGCTCTGGCCTTATCGCCTTCCATGGTCAGTCGGGTGACATTATGTTCCAGGGCTGTACTACCGATAACGTTCAGCCCGCTTTCGATGCGATAAACGAGCTGGGCTTTGACCTTGGTGGTGCAGGCCCTGCCGTGCGCACCGGTATGAGCTGTGTGGGCGCGGCACGCTGCGAACAGTCCTGCATTGATGAACAACGTACCCATCGCACTCTGGTCAATGCCTTCCTCGATGATATGCATCGCCCCGCCCTGCCTTACAAGTTCAAGTTCAAGGTTTCGGGCTGCGCCAACGACTGCATGAACTCCATTCATCGCGCGGACTTCTCTGTGATCGGTACCTGGCGTGACGATATGAAGGTGGATCAGGATGAGGTCAAGGCCTACGTTGCTGAAAAAGGCCGCAAGAGCGTGATCGATAACGTGATCACCCGCTGCCCCACACAGGCCCTGAGTCTCAATGATGATGACACCCTGAATGTCGACAACAAGGCCTGCGTGCGTTGTATGCACTGCCTCAACGTAATGAACAAGGCACTCAGCCCTGGTGACGATAAAGGGGCCAGCATCCTTGTAGGTGGCAAACGCACCCTGAAGATCGGCGATCTGATGGGCACCGTGGTTGTCCCCTTCATGAAGCTGGAGTCAGACGATGACTTCGAGGCGATAGAGGAGCTTGCCGGTGAGATGATCGATTTCTTTGCCGAGAATGCGTTGGAGCACGAGCGTACCGGTGAGATGATCGAGCGTATCGGCCTGGTCAACTTCCTGGAAGGTATCGGGGTTGAGATCGATCCCAATATGATCACCGCCCCGCGTAATAACTCCTATGTACGTATGGATGGTTGGGACGAAGAGGCTAAAAAGTGGGCTGAGAATCGCGGTAAATCCGCCTGATAGCGACTCCCGCAAAGAATTAGGGCGGCCCTTGGGCCGCCCTTTTTTTTCTACTTCAGATAATCATCGTTTAAATAACGGCGATAATGAGTTAGGTCAGTGCGCTACGCACCGCGTTGGCCAGTTCATCAGGTGCAAACTTGGTTAATATGGAGTTGGCACCAGACCGCTCCGCCCGCTCAGTATTAATTGCACCGTTAAGTGAGGTATGAAGCAATATATGAAGATCACTCATTGAGGGGCTCTTGCGAATTTCTGCGGTCAGCGTATAGCCATCCATCTCCGGCATCTCAATATCCGAGATCACCATTTCCACCGGCCACTCAGACTCTGCGCCGTTGAGTTCATTAAGCATTTGCAATGCTTCAAGACCATCACGTGCTACGACGCAATCCAGGCCCAGGGCGCTAAGCGTCTGCGTCGTCTGGTTGCGGGCCAGTGAAGAGTCATCAACCACCATTACCCGGCGCCCCTGCAATTCACCATCCCCAATAACATCAGCCGATTCGAACATTACCGGGTCAACCTGTACCACCTCACCCAGCACCTTCTCCACATCGAGAATCTGCACCAGGACACCATCTATATCTGTAACCCCGGTGATATAGCTGTTGCCGCCGCTACCACGCGGTGGTGGCAACACATTCGCCCAGTCACAGACGACAATGCGATCCACCTGACGTACCAGAAAACCCTGCATTGAGCGGTTAAACTCGGTAATGATCACCGAGCCATCGCACTGCCGGCTTTCATCAAAGCCACCACGCCCTATCGCCGCGGCGAGGTCAATCACTGTCAGCGGCTCACCACGCAGGTGTGCAACACCTTTTACCGAGTGATGCGACTGGGGAACCTGGGTCAGCCTGGGGCAGCCGATCACCTCTTTGACCTTGAGCACATTAATGCCAAACGGCTGTACCGTACCGACACTAAAGAGCAGCAACTCCAGGCGTTCACTGCTGTCGGCCGCGGCAAATGAACGTTTTCCTTCAATTCCAGCCACACTGCTCTCCTTAGATTACCGCCAGTTCAGCCAGCTCTTCATCTGAGAGCAGTCGGTTGGCATCGACCAGAATCAACAGCCCCTCATCACGGTTATATAGACCATTAATGAAACGTGAGACCTCCCCACTACCCGTGTCGGGTGTAGCCTCAATATTCTCACTACGCAGCTCAGCCACCTCACTCACACTATCCACCAGAAAACCGACCACATAGTCGCCCGCCTCCAGGATCAGGATGCGCGAAGAGTCGTCCATCTCGCGCGGTGGCAGGTTGAAACGGCTACGGGTGTCGATAATTGCGACCACGTTGCCGCGCAGGTTGATAATCCCCAGCACAAAAGCGGGAGCACCGGGCACCGGCGAAATCACGGCGCTACGTAATACCTCACGGATCTGCATTACATCAATGCCGTAGGTTTCGTCATCCAGTTGGAAAGTCACCCAGCGAGAGAGTGGTTCACTACTGGTATCTACCGCCTGATTCATCAACAACCTCCATATATAAGGTAAGTCCGGCAATGATATGCCATCTCAAAAAATATGACATCATTGCTGGGGTATACGCCGCCGCAATGCCGGCATCTGCAATTGATACTATAGATATAGGCAGAGTGGCGAAAAAAAACCCCACAAGGTGAGGTTTAAATGCGCATAGTGCGCAGGGAGGGAATGCGTTATTGCAGAATCTGTTGGTTACGCCATTCCCGACAATTATAGTACAGATTATTAAAAATCAAGCAAAAAAACGATTTTATCGACTTTGACATTAAATGGGGCATGCAATAGCCTTGCAAAAAACCACCTCAACCCCAAAACAACACCATTCATAACATGAATGCCAAGGATGTAAGATGAGGATTCTGCCCACATTTTCTTTTTCCGCTTTGCTGCTGGCACTGCTAGCTACCCCCCTCCCGGCCCTCGCCTCAGAGATGGGACAGACCCTCGACCTCACCACTACCTGGTTTGGTATTGGCGCAATCATCACCTTTGTCATCGCCTATGCCATGGTCATCGGCGAAGAGATGTTGCACCTGCGAAAATCCAAACCGGTGATCGTCGCCGCAGGCATTATCTGGGTATTAGTCGGTATTGCCTACGCCTCTCACGGCGATACCCATACCGCCTCCGCAGCAATTCGTCACAACATCCTCGAGTATGCCGAGCTGTTCCTGTTCCTGCTGGCGGCAATGACCTATATCAACACCATGGAGGAGCGTGAGGTATTTAACGCCCTGCGTGCCTGGCTGGTTTCGCGCGGTTTTACCTTTCGCAGCATCTTCTGGATCACCGGCGTTCTTGCCTTTTTCATCTCACCTATTGCCGATAACCTGACTACCGCCCTGCTGATGGCAGCCGTCGTAATGGCGGTGGGCGTTGGCAACAACAGCTTCATCGCCATAGCCTGTATTAATATCGTAGTGGCGGCTAATGCCGGTGGTGCCTTTAGCCCGTTCGGTGATATCACGACACTGATGGTGTGGCAGAAGGGAATCGTACAATTCCAGGAGTTCTTCGCCCTGTTCATCCCCTCGGTGGTCAACTGGCTGGTACCCGCGGCGATTATGTCGATGGTCTTGCCCAATGAAAAACCGGCTGCGCTAACGGAGGTGGTCACGATTAAGCGTGGTGGGTTTGTTGTTATCGGTCTGTTCCTGCTCACCATCATCATGGCGGTCTCCAGCCACAACTTCCTGCACCTACCGCCGGTGCTGGGCATGATGACCGGTCTGGGGCTACTCAAATTCTATGGCTACTACCTGCGTCGCAGCAGTATGAAAAACAACATGATGGATACCGAGGGCCCCGAGACCAGCAGCATGGAAATCACCAAGGAGGGGGAACCCTTCGACATATTCAGCCAGGTTGCCCGGGCCGAGTGGGATACCCTGATGTTCTTCTACGGCGTAGTACTTTGCGTGGGCGGGCTCGGTACCATCGGTTATCTGGGTATGGCCTCTGAGTTCATGTATGGTGATCTCGGTCCCACCTGGGCCAACATACTGGTAGGCATTCTCTCCGCTATCGTTGACAACATCCCGGTAATGTTTGCCGTGCTCACCATGCAGCCGGAGATGGCAAAAGAACAATGGCTACTGGTTACCCTCACGGCCGGTGTCGGCGGTTCCATGCTCTCTATCGGCTCTGCCGCCGGTGTCGCATTAATGGGGTCGGCACGCGGAACCTACACCTTCTTCGCCCACCTGAAGTGGAGCTGGGCCATCGCCCTTGGCTATGCCCTGAGTATCTGGACACACCTGTTAATCAACACTTAGACTTTTCAACACCAGAATACGGCGTCCCGAGTATGGGGCGCTGTTATAATTCGATTGTCCGCTTAGTTGTATAACATCAGGTCTGCAGACCGCACTGTCTCTCAGCAGTTCACCTGCTGGCTTCACGGCTCATAGCAAGCGGCATCTAAAGGGACGCTCTACCCCGAGGTCATTGAATAGTAAGCACGTTGCATATCCCCCATCCATAACAAGCATAGAATCTCTCGTTATCAACGCGCCACAGCGGCATCATTTAGCATACGACTGCACCCCAATCTTACCATACACCTCTCGATCGATTCGCTTTCCACTGAAAAACCCCACAAATGACAGTTATAGTCATATGGCAGGTAAACAATTATGTTCTAAACTTACTCATATCAGTACATGTTGTGCTGGCAAGGGTGAATGTAGTAGTTGTATCAGTAAATAAGCCAACGCCAGCACCCGCGTGGGCATGACGAAATAAATTGACAAATTTGCTATTAAACTAAGGTAGATTGCGATGCAAACAGCCCCCGATCGTCAACGTGGTGCGATCATTATTTTAACCCTATTATTTTTGGTCATTCTGATTGGCTTTTCTGCATTGGCGCTTGATCTGGGGCGTCTCTATGTCCTGCGTACCGAAATGCAAAATGCCGCTGATGCCGCTGCCATGGCTGCAGCAGCAGAATTAGATGGGAATGATTATGCCAGGCCAGATGCCGTAATCGCTGCCAAAGAGTTGCTTATTAATCATCGAGGGCGTTTTTCCAATAAGCCGGAGTTACTTGAAAAGCTTGAATATATCCCTACCCAGCCCCCGGAAGACAACGCCTTCGAGTTCTACAGCTGGATTAATGCTGAGCTAGATCCTCCTACCCCACCAGTTGGCTGTGCCCATCCCCTCAATGATGCGGGGGTTGAGGACACGAATAAATGCTTTGCCGAAGGAGACAGAGATGCTCACTACGTTAAGGTCAAGCTCCACCCGGAGCTAATCATCGATGAGGAAGAAGACTTCTTTCAGATCACCCTCTACTTCTCGCCCATACTCGGACTGTTCCTAGAAGAAGGAACCACAGCATTTACCGCCTCCACCAGAGTATCTGCCGTCGCGGGTGCCGGGAATGTGGTCTGTAACCTGCCCCCGCTGCTGATTTGCGATCCGGCAGAGTCCACACCAACCCACCCCAGTCAGCCTCTGGTGCCTGGCCAAATGGTCATGCTTGTAGAGCAAGGATCAGGAACTTGGGAGCCTGGTAACTTTGGTTTCCTTCAACCCCCAGTTGTTACGGGTAATCTGAACAAAGATCTAGGCCTTGCCTTGGCCCAAGAACGCGGCCCCCTATGTAATCCACCCGTGATCTCAACACGTACTGGTTCCCAGACATCCTCCTATGGCCGATACGGACTAAACACCCGTTTCGGTATCTATGAAAGTTCCTTTAACGAGTTAATTGACCTCAGAGACGACTTTCCGC
>JBFFJV010000158.1:0-6201 GCA_041555695.1 Thiohalomonadaceae bacterium
GGAACAGCGTGGCGCCGAGAAAATTAAAGGTATTGGCCAGGCCGCCACCCACCACATCACCCAGAATGCCACCGTTGTTAAGCGGCAGCGTGCCCTCCGGGACATGAAAGTGGAGGTAGGCGAGCGCCGCACCGGTCATCATGGTCAGAACAAAACCGATGCCACGCAGGGTGAGATGGATCGCCGCTGAGCCATCGATCTCCTCGGCCTCTTCACGGTAGATCATCCACGCCCCGTAGGCGACGAGGAAGGGAAAGAGATAGGCCATGCGGCCAAACAGGTAGAGAAAGACATCAGAGAACCAGGCGCCGAAGCGACCCACCATATTATTGATCTGCTCATTCACACTGCTGTGGGACCAGCCGGGGTCGCCCGGGTGGTAACTGATCAGCGACAGCAACATAATCACCGCCAGCATGCCGACCAGAATCAGTGCACCCTCACGCAATCCACGATGCAAATGTGCGCCAATGGCGAAGCGCTCTCCCTTCTTTTCCGATGCCTGGGCCAAAAGTTAATCCTGTAAATTCAAAAAGTTAAACAACATCTTTGTATTCTGCCATTTTTCTGAGCGATTGTCTCAAGCTCACTTCAAAGCGGAGTGCACTACCTTGCCCGCCTCTACATTGACCCCTGCACGCAGTGAATCGTTCCATTCGCCTGCCGCCAGCTTTGTCGCATAGGGGATCAGTGCCGCGGAGAGCGCCTGCGAGGCACTACGCGGCACCGCACCGGGCATATTGGTCACCCCGAAGTGAACCACTCCCTGATGGATGAAGGTTGGCTCGGCCCAGGAGGTCGGCCGGGTGGTCTCAATGCAACCGCCCTGATCCACCGCCACATCGATGATCACCGAGCCGGGCTGCATTGATGCCACCTGCGCGGCAGAGACCAGATGCGGAGCCTTTGCGCCGGGGATCAACACCGCGCCAATCAGCAGGTCTGCCTCACCCACCGCCTTATCAATCGCATCAGCATAGGGATAGAGGCCGGTGACATTGGCCCCCAGCGCACGCAGTGCGGCCAGCTTATCGCGATTACGGTCAAACACCGTCACCCGCGCCCCCATCGCGGCGGCCATGGCCGTGGCATTGCCACCAACCACACCGCCACCCAGCACCACCACGTGACCACGTTCGGCAGCGGGCAGACCGCCCAGCAGCAGCCCCTTGCCGCCAGCGGGGCGCTGCAACAGCTGCGCCCCGTTCTGCGCGGCGATACGCCCGGCGATATCGGACATCGGCGCCAGCAGCGGTAGCGCGTGCCCCTCGCTCACCGTCTCAAAGGCAACGCCGGTGAGGCCAATCTCCAGCAGAGAGGCCATCAGCGCAGGCTCAGCGGCCAGATGGAGGTAACAGAACAGCAGGTGATCGGCACGCAGCAGCTCAATCTCCTGTGGCTGTGGCTCCTTTACCTTAATAATCATGGTCACGGCCCCGTATAACTCGGCGGCCGTCGCTGCGATGGCGGCACCGGCGGCGCGGTACTCCTCATCGGTATAGCCGCTGGGGACACCCGCCCCCTGCTCTACCAGCAATGTATGACCCTGTTTGACCAGCTCGGCAACGGCGGCAGGTACCAGGCCGACACGCCCTTCCAGCGTTTTCACCTCACGGGGAATACCGATATGCATAATGCCTCCTGTAGGCTGGTTCATCTTCTGCACGGGAGCTAGTGTCCCTCCCTTAAGCTGCTGTACTCAGAATTATCAGGGTCTACCCTTTACCCGAGAATCAGCATTTCGTAATATGCCTGACTTTATTACTTAACTTTATTTTAAGTACAGTTACGGAAATCGCTAATGATTTCCGAGTCTATCACACGGAGTTTACCCCATGAGCGAAGCCAAGCACTGCCGTCTTCTTATCCTCGGTTCCGGCCCTGCCGGTTACACCGCCGCCGTATATGCCGCCCGCGCCAACCTTAATCCCGTGCTGGTAACCGGTATGCAGCAGGGTGGCCAGCTCACCACCACCACCGAGGTCGACAACTGGCCCGGCGGCGCTGAGGGCCTGCAGGGTCCACAACTGATGCAGGAGATGCTGGAGCACGCCGAGCGTTTTAACACCGAGATCATCTTCGACCACATCCACAGCGCCGACCTCTCCAGCCGCCCCTTCACCCTTAGCGGTGACTCCGGCAGCTACACCTGCGATGCGCTGATCATCGCCACCGGCGCCTCAGCCATGTACCTGGGTCTGGACTCGGAAGAGGCCTTTAAGGGTCGCGGCGTCTCCGGTTGTGCCACCTGCGACGGCTTCTTCTACCGCGGCCAGAAGGTGGGCGTGGTCGGCGGCGGTAACACCGCTGTAGAAGAGGCACTCTATCTGTCCAACATCGCCGCCGAGGTAACCCTGATCCACCGTCGCGACACCTTCCGCGCCGAGAAGATTCTGGTCGACCAGCTGATGGAGAAGGTGGAGAACGGCAACATCAAGCTTGCCACCTTCGAGGAGGTGGATGAGGTACTGGGCGACCAGTCCGGCGTCACCGGCGTGCGCCTGAAGAACAGTCAGGACGGCTCTACCCGCGAAGTCGAGATGACCGGTCTGTTCATCGCTATCGGCCACAAGCCTAACACCGACCTGTTTACCGACCAGCTGGAGCTGGATCACGGTTACATTGTCACCCGCAAGGGGCGCGACGGTAACGCCACCGCGACTTCTGTAGAAGGTGTATTTGCCGCCGGCGATGTGGCCGACCCCATCTACAAACAGGCGATCACCTCATCTGCCAGCGGCTGTATGGCGGCACTGGATGTTGAGCGTTTCCTCGAAAGCTAAGCCTTCAAGGTAGTGCCGGGGTGATCACCACGCTTCCATCGCGGTAGATCACCCTGGCACTCTCCGGCAGCACCTCCGTTGCAAGGTGCAACCTGTAGCGCTTCTCTCTTGCCGCATCACCCTTCTTATATTTATATTTTTGATCCAGCCTCACATAAGTGGGGAAAACGTCATAGACCTTCTTGTAGCGTCCCGTATATTGCTTCACCCCCGGTGACAACACCACCCAGGCCAAAACATCCTCACCCGCATCTTCATTCAACAAGGTACTAATCTCCTCCAGCTTGTTGAAGCTGGGCATCAACAACTCAGATTCATGAAGTAGTTCAGCCTTATAGTGATAGGTCGATACCGCAAGGTAACTGCTGTAAACGGCTAACAGAACAACCGCCAGGGGAAAGCGTTTTGTTAACCTCTCTGATGATGAGCGTTCAATCAGCATCGCCGGTAACAAAAATAGTAGCGGCATAATCAACAGGGCATAGCGACTGGCATAGCCATGACCGGTAATGGCAAAAAAGATCACCGGCAGGAAGATAAGGCCACCAATGAAGAGTATCGGCCGATGAGACTCGACCTTCTCCCGTTTCTTCACCACATCCAGCGCAGCAGTGACAAAGGACTTCAGAGTGGTGAAGTAGACAACAAACGCCACCAGCAGGGTTAACAGTGAAACCAGCAGAGGGAGAACATAGGAACCGAAATAACGATCCCCCAACTGCTTGAAGGCCTCGGTATTATCCGCCGTAATCGAGCCCGGGAAGCTGGAGAGTAAGGCCGCTGGCGAGCTAAAGATCTTCAACCAGCCCCAGGAAAAACCGGTATCCGAGCTGAAGAGTTGACGCGTGTTGGACCAGCCGTGCTGATACTCGCCGATGAAGTAGGGAAGGTAGAGCGAAAAACCGGCAGCCACACCAAATGCCAGCCAGCGCCAGTTAAGCCGCGGTGAGAGCAGCAGCAACAGCAGCAGAGCGACCGGAATATAGAAGATGCCGATCATGTGGAACTGTGGGATTGCCGCCAGCAGCAGGCAGGCCCAGAACACCGCCCGCGACTCGGCCACACTGCAGCTGCGCCACATGGCAAGAAACAGCAGGCTGCCCAGCATCGGCAATACGGTGGGATTCCACAAGCCCGAAGCGTGGTAGATGGGCCACGGCATCACCGCGAATAGCAAGCTCATCAAAATCGCATTAGCAGGCTCCACAAACTGACGAACAAGGCGGTAGAAGAGGTAGACCACCAGGCTGTGCAGTACGGCAGAATAGAGAATCGCACCGGAGGCCGTCTCTCCCCCCAACAGGTAAAGACCAGCACCATAGAGCGTCCACAACGGCCCCGGCACCTGGGCCCCGGCAAACAGGGGCTGTGCCAGATACTGCGCGTAGGGTTCACCGGCCAGGAAGGCCACAATGAACTGATAGGCACTCACCTCATCATTAATCGAGAAGTAGTGAAAGCCCTGACCGACATAGGTCGAATAGAGCCGTAGCGCCAGACCGATTAACACGATCCCCAGCAGCGACAGCCGGTGCGCCATTGAGCGCGGATCATTCAGGGCGTTGAGATAATTCGAGTAAGCCATCATGCTATTTGTGTGCGAAGGTCCAGAGTTTGTTGGCAAAAAAGTTCCACTGTAGCACCACAGCGGTGGCAACGATTTGCGCCAGTAGGTAATTCAACTCAAATTGCCGGGTCCCCAGATCCATAATCACACCATTAAAGAACATACCGATAAGGGCGATAGTGAAGAACTTGGATGCAGCCGGAAGATGAGGCTTATCACTGGAGAAGGTATAGTGGTAATTCAGAATGTAATTAATTATCGCGCCGACGATAAATGCAGCGGTGGTGGCGATCACCGGGCTCACCGCAAAGAGCTCAACCAGCAGCACCAGGACCAGATAGTGCCCGGCAGTCCCTATCGCACCGACACCAGCAAACATGACGTATTGTTTTAGCATATATAAAGATCGAGTCAGGAAAACAGTGAGTACAGAAAATCAGTCATCACGTTTTCTGTGCAGATGTTCCTGAATAAAATAGAGCGGACGCTGCTTGGTCTCGGTAAAGATTCTTCCCACATACTCGCCCAGCAGTCCGATTGCCGCCAACTGCAATCCGCCCAGAAAGAGTACCACTACGATCATAGACGGGTAGCCGGGTACGGCACTGCCATAAAGCAGTGTTCTGATAATCATATAACTCCCATAACAGAACGCCAGGAAGGCTATCGCGCCGCCAAAGTATGAGGCAAACTTGAGCGGCGCAATGGTGAAGGAGGTGATCCCTTCAATCGCAAAGTTCCATAATTTGAAGTAATTCCATTTGGTCTCACCGGCATAGCGCTCATCCCTGTCGTATAAAACGGCTTTCTGCTTATATCCAATCCAGGCAAAGAGGCCTTTCATAAAGCGATGCCGCTCGGACAACTTACAAAGTGCATCGACTGCCCGGCGACTCATTAATCGATAATCACCGGTGTCTTCGGGAATAGGGAAATCACTCAACTTCTGCATCACCCGGTAGAACAGGTGTGCCGTTCCCTTCTTTACCAGTGTTTCACCCCGGCGTTGCGCTCGCTTCGCATAGACAACGTCATAGCCCTTTTCCCACTCAGCAATAAACTTTGAAATTAACTCAGGCGGATCCTGAAGGTCGGCATCAATGATCACTACCGCATCACCCTGCGCATGTTGCAGCCCGGCAGACATGGCGACCTCTTTACCAAAATTCCGACTCAGGTCAATCACCGCAACACGGTCATCCGAGCGGTGCAGTTCGTTTAATAACTCCATCGTGCCGTCATGACTACCATCATTCACATAAAGAATTTCAGCATCCATCGGGATGGTTTCAAGCACTGAGCTCAATCTGGCATGGAACTCCCCTATAACCTCCTCTTCATTGTAGGCTGGAACAATGACTGTAAGTAACGATTGAATAGGGTTTGGCAAGGCTCTACACCGTCTCTGTGTTATTGGTTAGTACTATAAGATTTCAGTCAGCCAAAGCCTACTGTCCGACTGCGGTATGGTACTTAAATCTCTAAATTACGGGCTTTTTCAGGGCTAGTTCCACGGCGGATAATGTACCATAGATTATGCCGCAATCACCTTTATTGTATTACCCCCGCAGGAGTTCACCCCAGCAGGAGTCAACCACCCGAAGCAGCCCTAATACTGCCAGCCTGCACTGCAACACCACACTCAAGTCCGCCCCACCTCATACACACCACTTTGAGAATCGACATAATATAGGGTATAAATACCTCATTAAAGGGAAGGTATTCACTCATCACCGTGCAAGGGACTCTGCATCATGCGTAAGCTCATCATTTCACTCATTTCCCCTCTTCTAGGCTACGGCGCGACCATGGGCTATCTGTGGTATGAGGTAAAGGGCCATGCAGAGGAGA
>JBFFJV010000159.1:0-6168 GCA_041555695.1 Thiohalomonadaceae bacterium
AAGTACAGCCCCGACGCCGATGAAAACACCGTCGCCGTCACACAGACGCACCCACCCGCTGGTGGGTGCATTTGGTACCTGAACTGCCTGTCCCTGTTTCACATAAAACAGGCTGTTCTCAGTAAGTTTAATCTCAGGATAGTCGCCGAGGGCGTGATCCAGAGGCAGCAGGTGGCGATCAAGGCTTTCGGCCCCTTCCGCCTCGGCCTGCTGATGAAGTTCTTCAAGGGTGATCATGCCATCTTCCTGGAACGGTCCCACCCGGGTGCGGCGCAGTTGGCTCAGGTGTGCTCCACAGCCAATAGCCTCACCAATATCCTCAACCAGGGTGCGAATATAGGTCCCCTTGGTACAGTGTACGTGCAGCTTCAGCTCATCACGTCCCATCTCCAGCAGTTCGAGCTTATAGATTGTCACTTTACGTGGCTGACGCTCTACCTCGATACCCTGACGCGCCAGCTTGTAAAGCGGCTGCCCGTTCTGCTTCAGCGCGGAGTGCATCGGCGGGATCTGCTCGATCTCACCCTTAAACTTCTCCAGCACCTCCAGTACCTGTGCCTCAGTCAGCTCAGGTACCTCACGGGTCTCAATCACCTCACCCTCGGCATCGGCACTAGTGGTGCGCACGCCCAGCTTGCAAGTGCCCTCGTAGACTTTGTCAGAATCGAGCAAATAGGCGGACATTTTTGTCGCCTCACCAAAGCAGAGCGGTAACATGCCGGTCGCCAGGGGATCGAGATTACCGGTATGGCCTGCCTTGGCTGCCTTAAATAGATGTTTCACTTCCTGCAGGGCCGCGTTGGAGGAGATCCCCAGCGGCTTGTCCAGAAGAAGAATACCGTTGACCTTACGGCCTTTAGGTTGGCGTTGACGACGACGTGCCACGGCTTTAGTTCTCGCTGTTATCTTTATCTTCAGCCACTGCCTTGTTGATCAGGGCGCTCAACTGGCTGCCCTTCTCAATGGAGTGGTCATAATGGAAACGAAGTTCGGGGACGGTGCGCAGGCGCATGCGGTGACCTAGCTCACGACGCAGGAAACCGTTGGCGTGATTCAGTGCCTCAAGCGTCTGCTTCTCGTCATGGCCCTCACCGAAAACGGTAAAAAAGACCTTGGCTACGCCCATGTCACGACTCAAGTCGACTGCGGAGATGGTAACCATGCCCAGGCGAGGATCTTTCAACTCACGCTGAACCAGTTCGGCCAGCTCGCGCTGGATCTGCTCGCCGACACGGCGACTACGGCTAAATTCTCTTGCCACGTTGTATTAACTATCCCGCGATGAAGGCACCCTTAAAGGGTGCGCTCGACCTGAACGCGCTCGTAGACCTCAATCTGGTCGCCGGCCTTAACGTCGTTGTAGTTCTTCACGCCGATACCACACTCGGTACCCGACTTAACCTCGGCCACATCGTCCTTAAAGCGGCGCAGTGACTCCAGCTCACCTTCATAGATCACGACGTTGTCACGCAGGACGCGAATCGGATTACTACGCTTGACTGTACCGTCAACCACCATACAGCCGGCGATGGCACCAAGCTTGGGTGAGCGGAATACATCCCGCACCTCCGCCAGACCGATGATCTCTTCCTTGAACTCGGGAGCCAGCATACCGGTCATGGCACGCTTAACCTCATCGATCAGCTCGTAGATAACACTGTAGTAGTGCAGGTCTACTTCCTGCTCATCGATAACACGCTTGGCGCCGACATCGGCACGGACATTAAAGCCCATTACAATGGCGTTAGAGGCCGCGGCCAGATTGGCGTCAGACTCACTGATACCACCCACACCGCTGGCGACGATCTTCACCTTCACCTCACTGGTAGAGAGATTGATCAGTGCATCAGAGATCGCCTCAACCGAACCCTGTACATCGGCCTTGAGCAGGATGTTGACGACTCCGACATCACCCTCCTCCATCTGGTTGAACATGTCATCCAGCTTGGCCTTTTGCTGTTTGGCAAACTTTACATCACGGAACTTGCCCTGACGGAAGGTCGCAACCTCTCGCGCCTTACGCTCATCGGCAACGACCACAGCAGGCTCACCCGCAGTTGGAACACCGGAGAGACCGAGAATTTCTACCGGGATAGAGGGACCTGCGGCTTCGATTGGCTTGCCATTCTCATCGAGCATCGCACGCACGCGACCATACTCATGACCTGCCAGAACAATATCGCCTTTTTTCAGAGTGCCGCGCTGTACCAGTACCGAGGCAACGGCACCACGTCCCTTATCAAGACGTGATTCAATAACGATACCGCTGGCAGGGCCATCGGCCACCGCGGTCAATTCCAGTACCTCGGATTGCAGCAGAATCGCATCAAGCAGGCTGTCAACGCCTTCGCCAGTCTTGGCCGAGACATGAACGAACTGGGTATCACCGCCCCAATCCTCTGGAATAACATCAAGCTGAGCTAACTCATTCTTAACGCGATCCGGATCGGCCTCTTCTTTATCAATTTTGTTGACGGCTATGATCAGCGGAACCTCAGCGGCACGAGCATGCTGCACTGCCTCCTTGGTCTGAGGCATCACGCCATCATCGGCAGCCACTACCAGTACCACGATATCGGTCAGCGTGGCACCACGGGCACGCATCGCCGTGAAGGCAGCATGGCCAGGGGTATCAAGGAAGGAGATCATCCCCTTATCGGTCTCTACATGGTAGGCACCGATGTGCTGGGTAATACCACCGGCCTCGCCCGAGGCAACCCGGCTGGCACGAATGTAGTCGAGCAGAGAGGTCTTACCATGGTCAACATGACCCATAATGGTAACTACCGGGGCGCGATGGATCTCTTCACCACTGCTCACCGCTTCGCTAATAACCTGCTCTTCGAGGGCATTCTCTTTCATCAGGACAGGCTTGTGGCCCATCTCATCAACTACAATAGAGGCGGTCTCCTGATCAAGTACCTGATTGATGGTCACCATGGAGCCCATCTTCATCATCTCCTTGATCACCTCACCGGCCTTGACTGACATTTTTGCTGCCAGCTCACCAACAGTGATGGTCTCGGGGATAGAGACGTCATGAATAACCGGAGCGACCGGTTTTTCAAATGCATGAACGGGCTCAGCAGTAACGGCAACGCGACCGCGCTTACCACCCTTCTGTTTCTTGTTACGGCCAGATTTACCTGCTGCAACGTGCAGTTCGCCCGCCCCCTTACGCCGGCCCTTTTTATTGTCACTCTTGCCAGACTTCTTGGCATCGGGCTTCTTGGTATCGGGCTTCGTGGTATCAAGGACAGGTACGGGAGCTGGCGCTGGCGCCGGGACAGCCTGTGCCGCCTCAAGCGCCGCTATTTGGGCTGCAGCCTCTTCAGCGGCCATGCGAACAGCCTCTTCTTCTGCCTGTTTCCTGGCCTCTTCCTCGGCACGCAGTCGGACAGCTTCCTCTTCCTTCTGACGTTGCACATCAGCAATCTCCTGACGTTGCACATCATCAGTGGCGCGCTGTTCAGCCTCAACTTCAAGCTGCTTCTCCAGACGCTCAGCCACCTCGCCATCAATGCGAGTGTCTTCTTCTGCGACAACGACACTGCGCTTAACATAGGTACGCTTCTTGCGCACCTCAACGGTAACCGTCTTGCCCCTGCTATTCGTGCTACCGCCAACCTTCAGTTCACTGGTGGTGCGTCGCTTAAGAGTGACCTTCTTCGGCCCAGCATTCTCATCTGGTGCCGCTTTTTCATGACCATGCTTATGACGCAAGTAATCGAGCAACTTAACCTTATCATCGTCGCCGATGAGGGAATCTGCTGCGGTAGCAGAGACGCCAGCATCTTTTAACTGACCTACGAGTCTATCGACTGGAACCCCAATCGTCTCGGCAAACTGCTTGACGGTAACCTCTGACATCTACTCTATTCTCCTGCCCTAACTGTCCTGCTCATCTGCAAACCAGGGAGCCCGTGCAGTCATAATCAACTGACCGGCACGTTCTTCATCCATGCCATCGATCTCCATCAAATCATCTATTGCCAGCTCAGCAAGGTCTTCCATCGTGGCAACCCCCCTGGCGGCAAGTGCATCGGCCAGAGCCGGGTCCATACCCTCCATCTCCAGCAGATCCTGCTCGGGCTCGGCACCGCCGTGCTCCTCGCTGCTAATCTCGCGGGTAACCAGGACATCTTTGGCTCGAGCTCTCAACTCTCCGACGATATCCTCATCGAATTCCTCAATCTCCAGCATCTCACTCTCTGGGACGTAGGCCACCTCTTCGAGGCTGGAAAAACCTTCCTGCACCAGAATGACGGCAACATCTTCGTCCACATTCAGGGCATCCCTGAACATATTTACCAGCGTACCGGCTTCAGCCTCGTTCTTCTCATCGGCCTGGGCTTCGGTCATCACGTTGAGCTCCCAGCCGGTCAATTCGCTGGCCAGGCGTACGTTCTGACCGCCACGACCGATGGCCTGAGAAAGTTGATCCTCCTCGACCGCGATGTCCATGCTATTGGAATCCTCATCAACAACGATGGAGAGTACCTCGGCCGGGGCCATGGCATTGATCACATATTGCGCAGTATTTTCGTTCCACAACACAATGTCGACACGCTCGCCGCCCATTTCGTTGGTCACGGTCTGTACACGCGAACCGCGCATTCCCACACAGGCGCCGACCGGGTCAATACGCGGATCATTTGAACGCACCGCGATCTTGGCTCGCAGACCCGGGTCACGCGCGGCGCCCATGATATCGATAAGGCCTTCGCCAACCTCGGGCACTTCAAGCTTGAACAACTCGATAATGAACTCAGGCATAGTGCGGCTGACAAACAGCTGCGGGCCGCGCGGCTCGGAGCGCACATCAAACAGGTAGCCGCGCAAACGGTCACCAGGGCGAACCGGCTCACGGGGGATCAGATGCTCACGGGCAATCAACGCTTCAACGTTGTTACCCATATCGAGGAGCACGCTACCGCGATCCAGCCGCTTGACCACACCGTTAATCAGCTCACCGATACGATCTTTGTACGCATCAACCACCTGAGCACGTTCGGCCTCACGTACCTTCTGTACGATGACCTGCTTGGCGGTCTGTGCTGCGATACGACCAAATTCGACAGACTCGATCTGCTCCTCAACGAACTCACCAGGCTGGATCCCGGGCTCATCTATCTGCGCTGCACCAAGGGTAATTTCACGCTCAGGGTTTTCCAGCACAGGGGTCTCAGCATCGTCGATTACCTCCCAGCGGCGGAAGGTGTCGTAATCACCGGTGTCGCGGTCGATACAGACACGAATGTCTACATCGCCACCGTGCTTTTTCTTTGACGCGGTCGCCAGCGCGATCTCCATCGCCTCAAAGATAATCTCCTTGGCAACGCCTTTTTCGTTTGAAACTGCGTCGATAACCAGTAGGATTTCTTTGCTCATAACACAGCCTCTATGTGTCTCCGACCAGATCCCGTTATCAGGACCACAAAACTAACCATTGACTTTAAAATCAGTCGCTTACCATTCATGAATCAGATGCGCCTTTTCGATATTGTCAATCGCGAACCGCAGCTCATCACCGTCCACATCAACAATCACCTCATCACCCTCTACCCCCTGAATCCGCCCCTTAAACTTGCGGCGGCCATTCAATGGCGCATGCAGGCGAATTTCAGCCAGATTATCGGCAAAACGTACATAATGCTCCAGTTTAAAGAGTGGGCGCTCCATACCGGGCGATGAGACCTCAAGGGTGTACTCACCGCGAATCGGGTCCTCTACATCAAGCACCGCGCTCACCTGGTGGCTGACATCACCACAGTCATCAACGGTAATACCGTCCTCGTGATCAATGTAGATTCGCAGCAGTGAATGGCGCCCCTGTGGCATGTACTCCACACCGACCAACTCGAAGCCCAACGCAGCTATCGCCGGTTCGATTATCGCCACTAATTTTTCACTGGCCTGCGCCATCTTTACCCCGGAAACAAAAAAAGGGCCCAAGGCCCGTCTATATACAGCTACAACTGGAACGGGATTATAGCGCTTATACTCATAGCGCGCCATATTCCAGATCGGCATATTTCGCCTAACAAAAAGCCCCACAAGTGGGGCTTTTCATTGATTTGGTAGCGGGGGCTCAATTTCGTACTTATTTAACCCACAAAGTACGAATCCCGCTACACAACTGAGAGGCTTCCCTCAAAACTGGAGCGT
>JBFFJV010000160.1:0-6119 GCA_041555695.1 Thiohalomonadaceae bacterium
CCTGATCTTACTCGCTTGCCTGACTGGAGTGCAGACCTTGATGATCATGCCCTACTAAGTGAGATATCAGTCGAGGATCTTGCCAAAACCGATCTATATGTTTTCCGTGAGTCTGATGGATCACTGCTAATGGAACGCAAGGGGCTGGATGAGAACGATAGCCTTGGTGTTGATGCCGGAACGGGGAAATTCTTCTATACCATGCGTCTGGTGGGTAGTCGCGGACGCCTGCGCGCCAGCACCCCGGTTACTGACGCCCAATTCAGCCAGTGGCAGATGGATGAGGGGGTCGTGAACAGTGCCCTCTACAGTCGCGAGGCCGATCATCTTCGACCTGGAGAAAAGGTGCGTCTGGTCGCCATCAACCGCATCAGTGGTTACCTCGGAAGCCTAAGCGTGCCACTGCAGGCGGCAGGTAGCGGAGGTGACAATCTGGAACTCTCTTTTAATATACGCGAGGTGCAGTTGCTGCCACCCAACCTTAAAGTATGGGCAGAACGACAGAGCAAAACCGAGCTGGGTATGACCAAGGACGAAATTAACAACTATCTGATCGGCAGTGAAGGGGCCGGAATGAGCGATGATCAATTCATCGTTATCTATTCCGAGTGGCTTGACCACGAAGGGTTACCGCTTCCAGAGGAACTTGGAGACTTCGGTTATACCGCCAGATTGGCACGGATTAGCGAAGAGAATACCTTAGTCACCAGCGACTCAATTGACAGTATCGCCATCAGACCTGGTAAGCAGATGGCACTGATCCGTCTTCCAGAAAGTGGTATCTCAACAACCAATATTGCGGCTGGAACAGATGCGGTAAACTTCGCAGGTAACGAGCACTTTTATGTTCAGGTTAGTGGCCAACCTGCTAATCGCGATCCAGATTTTAGTAGTGGTGATCAGGAGGGTATGCTGTTACATCGCTCTAATAATTTTGTACCACTGCTTGCTCCGCTCTATGATGAGAGCAGTACTAATCTTGCAATTAAGGCGTGGTCTTCAGCTAGTCAGATTAATCCGGATCTCAAACGCCCAGAACCGATCTACAAATGGACCTATCGGCCTGAGTACCAGTTTAGTGTCTATGACTTGCAGATGAATGAGATCAACCGCAAGGATGTGTTGGGGGAGACGCAGAATATACTTGCATTGGATGAACCCGTTATTGCCAGCTCAGATCAGACAATCAAGCTTCTCTATGACCTCACCGGGCCTGGCAGTGACAATAACCCATTAAAAACCCTCGACGCCTACAGCTACGGCGAAGACAAAGAACTGGTGTTTGCCTTTGGTGAGCAGGAGGTGAAGGCGATCATAGACGGTAACGGAGAAATTGTCTTTGATGATACCTCTAGCCTGGGAACACTCACGGCAGATGACTTTCTAACAATCAAATTGTACGCCAATAATGACCCGGAAAATATTCTCTGGGAGTGGGCCTTTGAATACATTTCCCTGAGTACCCAGTTTGCAGATTATGACCCCAGTACGGGCGAAACACTCTACATCAGTGCCGATGATCCGACTGTTCCACTACAAGCCCTGATTGTTGGGTACATTGACCGTGATCCGGCAACCCGGCAACAGCGCACCGTGGTATGGAATGCCTCGGGCAGTGGTCTTCTAGAAAGTGTGCGTCAGACACATAATGATGCCGGTGCGATGTTTAACAGCGTTACATTGCCGAGTGTTGCCGGGACGACGACAAATGTCTCCATGAGATTCGATGGTTCATACGACATCGCAGCAAACCTTCCTCCAATAGAGGTAGTGCCGGGTGAACCGGCTCAAGTGAGTCATAGCCTGTCAGGAATGGTTTCAATCGAAGGTGTGGGTGAGCAGTCGTTTACCTTCACCGTACACGATGCACAGGGTAACCGTATCACGGACGGTACCGATGTCAGTTTCTTCGTCAGTGAAAGTTTACATGTAGTCTCGTCTGATGATTCAACCACCGATGGTCGTGCCACCGTCGTGGTGAAGGGGGGGGCACACTCAGGTCCTGCACAACTACGGTTTAAGGTTGGCGAAGTTGAGCAGGCTCTCGATCTGGTAGTAAACCCGCTAACCATCCAATTGCAGGCCTCAGAGACGGTCTATGCCGGAGACTCAACCGATATCGAGCTAACCGTTACCGATATCAATGGTGTCGCAGTCCCAAATTTTGATCTTGAGGTGAATTCAACCTACGGCTTTTTCGCCAACAAAGTCGTAACGACCAATGACAATGGGCGTGCTACAACCCGGTACAAGGCACCAGGCGTGAAAGGCGAGGGGGAGGTTACCGTCCAGGCCGGTCGCTCCTCCTTGATCAAACAGCCAATACGCGTGGTCTACCCCATGGCCGAGCTGCGCGACCTTGAGGTCAATAACGCCGTAGTTATTGGTGATGTGGCAACAAACGGTGCGGTCGACGTGGTGCGGTACGACGGCCTGCCAGTAACGGTAGATTACAGCGCTGAGCACCCCATTCAGGCGATGGGGGAGGATGGCGATAATGTCACCGTAACAATCGGTGATATGGCCGACCCCAACCTCGCCCCGCTGGCCGCCTATTACATGAATCATATCTTTGACAACGGGGTCGCAGACGATACCGGTCACTATCCGTTAAAGGCCAACTATGTCTACCAATCCTTCGGCACGATGGTGGGCGGCGGCAACAGTCTACGTTTCTCTGCAGATAACGACTACACCACTCAAGGTAACCAGCCCAGCCTGTTATGGGCTGACACACTACCGCTGCTGAATCGCCCCACTGGCCTCGGTTTCTCCATCGAACTTAATGCGCAAATCTATGGCGGAGAGATCGTCAATCTTGCTGGCGGTGCGCAGTCGCTCACGCTGGATACAAATGGAAAACTTGTCTACCAGGTGCGTACGAGCTCTGGGCTGGTATCCGTATCCAGCGACACCGTCTCGCTATTCAACTGGCATCGCATCGCGGCACGTTACCACAACAACCAGATTGAACTATGGGTGGATGGCAAATCCTATGCCGCCTCCGCCAGTGGCGACATCGACCATCAGTGGAGCGGTAATACCGGCACCGATCTGGATGACCCTAGCCGCAGTCACGATTTGATGGTCGGCCACGCCTATAACGGCAGCCTCAACAGCCTCAAGTGGTACGACTGGAACAGCCAGCCCGTGCTGACCTTTGCCGATGGCAGCACCGAGAAGGCGGTGACCATCACCGCACCTCTTGATGCACAGCAAACACTACAGAGCGCAGACTTGGTTCTGAAGAGTACCGGCAACATGCACCAGCACGGCAGTGTGCTCAAGCTACAGCGAGTTGCCATCCACTCCCAATATGTACGCCAGTACGCCTCGCTGGTCTCCAGCGATGGCTTTAGCCAACTTGCCGGGCAGTATGTGGACACCCTGGCGGCGAATCTGCCGCCGATCAACATGGCGGCACTTGATGCCTCGTATGATCCACTTGCGCCCAACAGCCTCAATGCGCTTGCCAGTGGCAATGGCCTGATCCCAGTGGCCCATGCCGGGGTAGGGGATTTTCTCTGGGGTGCGGTAAACTGGATACTGCCTATCGAGGCCTTCGGCAGCGTTATCGAGCAGCTGGGTTACCTGGTTACTGATCCGGAAAGATTCGACGGTGCTGAATTTGTGCTTTCTCTAGTTGAGGTGGTCACCATCTTCCCGCCGGCCAAGCCGCTCAAGCTCTTCACAACGCCGCTACGACGTATGTTCAAGGCACTGAATGGCGTTAATCCGAAAATGTCGAGATATTTCGGTGGGGTGCTCGTCAAGGCGATGCGCAAGGCGAAGAAAGGCGATTTCGATACCCTGTGGAACCTGCTGCCCTTCATGGTGCTTACGGCACAAATGTACACCGACGAGGAGCTGCGCGAAGGGGTGGTCTTTATGTTCAACACCATCGACAGTGCGGACGATGTGCTTTCCTGGGCTGATTATCTGACCCTGCCTTCAGATGGCTGGGACGGTGATGGGGATATTCCCACCGTGCCTGCCTTTAGTGAGGCGGAGGAAGAGGCGGTGAGTGGGTTTTATCCGGGGTATGTGGCGGGGACGGCGTATGCGGCGGGGGGGGGTATTATTGCTCGTGTAAGTGCCAGTAGGCTGTCGCGGGCGCTCGGAACAATGGCGGCTAGAATACCCAAGGCAAACCTGAAGAGCGTTCCTGCTGCTACGAAGCTGTTAAAAAAGCACCTGAAGACCACACATTTCAAGGCATTGAGAAGACATATACACTCCCCTGAAATGATAGGCGCTATCTCGGGTCTGTTTGGTAAGGCGGGTGCACGTTCGGTGCGCAACTTCCTTCAGGGGAAGACCAATGCCCGTTATAAGCCAACAACGATCCTTGCGACAGTGGCCTATCTTGAGTGGGAACGGCTGTGCGGAAAAGCCTTGGATGAAGAGGAAGCGGCAACGACAGCACCTGATGACCCTGAGTATATTCCTGAGTCTGTGCAGCTCGGTTGTGATGGCATTGGTTTGAGGGGGAAAAGTTTCAGGAAAAACCTCTATATTCTCTACTCAAGGGCATTCAAGGATGCGATTAGCGGTAAGTTTGTTGATGAAAAACAGTCAGACCAGAACCCTAAGCGCGCTAGGACCTTTGGCCTCGGTTCCGGCCACGGAGCCCTGTTTCACCTCAACCAGTTGGCCTATTATCAGCTGATGCATCGTTATGCTGGCGGTAAGAAAGTCAAGGGAATCGAAAAGTCACGTTGGGTATGGTTCTTCAGAGATAGAGATTCAGTCAATAATAGAATAACTACCCCAGATGATAGTGTGATTTATCGTAAAAACCTCCGTTTTGTCGATATCGTCCTGGGAGAGGAGGAGGGGCCGGAGCAGTGGATCGAGCTTAAGTCGCTATCAGCTGCCAATGTGAATGATGGCCGTACAAAGCTCCTTACTGGGCCCATAGACCCATGGCAGCTCTCCAAATACATGCAAACGGGAAAGCAGTCGCAGTATAATCGTCAGTTCAATCTAGACAGGACTGCAGCTCAACACCGGGTGGCTCGTATGACGAAGAAGGAGAGGGATAGTCTAGAAGAATATCGTAATGAAAGAGGTTATCCGGTAATTCCTGTTGATCCTGATTTCGAGTGGCGCTTCCAGAAGTTCGATGTGAGAGACACTAATAGCACCAGGAGATGGATTAGCCCTAAATTAGGCTCTTCCAGTGAGAAAAATTCGATACGTTATAAGATTGGTCAACCGCCAAAGGATGCTGAGGCATCAAGGAAGCTGAAGGATATTTATCTTGCGAATATGGGGGGGATCGACCTCAACCTTAATCAGCGGATCGTTTATGCTGACCTGCGCCAGATGCTACAGAAACTGGTGGAGAACGGCTTTGAGGCGGCGCAGGAGTCGATCGATACTGAGGTCTTTTTAGGGGATGACGATTAGTGAGTATAGATTTAAGCTTTACCCAGGAGCAAGAGTGGCGCAAAGAGCGTGAGAGGCAGTGGGAATACTACGAAATAACTAACCAGGATGGCCACTATTCCAAAAAGCAAATGGCGGTTCAAAAGGCCTATTATTTCAATGGAGAACTGACGAGTCAGGACAACGATAAACTTCGTATTGGAGAAGTCGCATTAATCTTTATGTATCCTCTGAAGACGACAGAGGCTTGGGAGTATGTCTGTCGTGCGCTAATGTCTGGGCGGCGCAGAGACGGTGGCGAGCCGGAGGGTTATTACTCCCTGCTACACGGGCTGGTAGAGGGTGTGATCGGTGATATGGGGGAGGACTGGAGCCATAATGAGCACTGTGCCCTCTTCGACTGGTTGCTGGGCGACCACTTTCAGAGTGAGATCAAACCGCCGGTGCCGGTGGGCCCGAGGGGAATACAACCGAACCACCGGCTAGATCCAAATCGTTTTTATAGTGCTGCGGTCACTTTTCTTTTTTTCTGGCTTAAGGATGTAAAAAAGAACCGTCCCCGCCCTGTCTGGGCTTCACGACTCGATTATTTGATGGGCCTTTTACCCCTTGTGGATGAGCGGTTCTTCTATGTTGATGAGTGCGACTATTCTGAAGGTACTGAATCGGGTATTGGGATAACTGATATTCAATATAAACTGCACCGCATCCTTGGCTTCATGAAATCC
>JBFFJV010000161.1:0-6109 GCA_041555695.1 Thiohalomonadaceae bacterium
CGAAAATCCCCGCCACCCTGTCGACCAGCTTGCCGATGGCCGGTTTGCTCCCCTGGGCAGTACGCACCATCTCGATGATCTGTGCCAGCACCGTCTCCTTGCCGATGTGTTTCACCTGATAGAGGAAGGAGCCGGAGGTGTTGATGGTGCCACCTATCACCTCGTCGCCCTTGACCTTGTCCACCGGTAACGGCTCACCGCTAATCATCGACTCATCCACATACGACTGGCCGTCGATAATGGTGCCGTCGAGCGGGATGCGCTCACCGGGGCGCACCCGCACCGTCTCATCCAGCCCCACCTCAATGATCGCCACATCAAGCTCCTTGCCGTCGCGCACCACCCGTGCCGTCTTCGGCTGCAGCCCGACCAGCCGCTTAATCGCCTCGGAGGTCTTGCCGCGAGCGCGCATCTCCAGCGCCGAACCGAAGTTGATCAGGGCGATGATGATGGTCGCCGCCTCGAAGTAGGCGTGCTGTGCCAGCGTCGGCACGCTGTCGGGAGAGAGGGTAATCGCAACTGAATAGAGCCAGGCCGAACCGGTGCCCATGGCGATAAGGGTATCCATATTGGCGTTGTGGTGCTTGAACTGCTTCCAGGCGCCGATAAAGAAGTGCCGACCTGAATAGAGCATTGCCGCCAGGGTAACGGCCGCGATAAAGAGCCAGAAGAGAGCACCCTCGGCCAGCGCGGGGAGCATCCCCATCATACCCGCCGTCATCAGTGGAAAGCCGACCAGCGCTGCGACGAGCGACTGTTTGAACAACTGTCGGGTATGAGCCTGCTCATACGCCTCACGCTCTGCCTGCTCCTCATCCAGACTCTTCAGCTCCGCGGCATCGTAACCCGCATCGATGACCGTTTTGATAAGGGTCTCAGCATCAACGCTTCCAGTAACCAGCGCGGTGTGCTCGGCAAAACTCACCGTGGCCGCATCCACCCCCGGCACCGCCTGCAGTGCCTTCTCTACCGCCGCCACGCAACCGGCACAGCTCATGCCGCCGATGGAAAGATGTATCTGCTGTTCTGCCACAAGGTGCTCCTGAAATAAATATATCCCTCAAGGCTAACCCCTAGCGGACAAATGTCCAAGCACCGGGGGATTTGACCTGGATCAACAAGCTGAGATGGCCCCTTTGTCATAATCAGGGCCTTCTTATTGGAGTATCGTCATGAAAGCACCGCTCAAACCACTATCCTTGCTGCTACGCAGCCTGCCTGACACGGTGCACAGTGAGCTATTGAGCCGCCTCTTCAACCACCTGCTACGCGGGCAGTACATGGTTGAGCAGCTTTATGACCTCGATGGCAAGCGTCTGGCCATCGGTATCAAAGATACCCGCACCGAGCTGCTGTTCCGCATTCAGGGCAACCAGCTAAAACGTCAGACCAAGAGCGCTACAGCACAGGACTGGGATGTACGCATCAGCGGCAACCTCAATGACTTCTGGCAGCTGGCAAGCCGTAGTGAAGACCCCGACACCCTGTTCTTCAATCGCTCGCTCGCCATTGAGGGGGAGACCGAAGCGGGACTCTATCTGAAGAACCTGCTCGACGGTATGGACTTCGATCTACAGATGCACCTTGATGCGGTGCTGGGAAAGCGCCTTGGCGCCAATCTCGGAACAGCACTCCACCGAAGCGGCCTGCAGCAACGCCTGGGGCTTTAAACCTGCGTCTGCCCCTCCTCAGCCCTATGGCGGGCAAAACAGCTTACGTTCTACAGCCGCTGAAACCATTGATTTTCGGATTAACCATACCCATCTAGGTGTTTTAAGCCCTATCAGATGGGTACGCTTGGCCCAATGTAGTTCAAAATCGAACTCGACCCGCCGTACCTTACTGCAATGTCGGCAGCGGATATGTCATAAGGACTACGGATGAGATCTATCAGCATCAATTCGCTCATTTATCGCAACTACCTCACGAGCTCCCTCATACCGATCCTGACCATTGAGGTGGTCCTGCTGCTGCTCTATTTCGGCATCAACTTCTACATCTCCGGCAAGAACCAGCAAACCCTGCTGAATGAGGCCACGCATAGTATTCAGGAGATCGCCTCACGCGAGGTGACAGGCATCAACAGCCAGCTTGAAGAAGTTACCCGCCTTGCACTCATCATGCAGCGCGAACACGAGGCCTTTTTCGCCAGTCCCGAAGCCTGCTATCTCCCCCACGGCGAGCCCCTGCTCTCAGTGCATGAAAACCGCGCCCTCTACAAGAGCAAGGATAACGGCGGTAGCGTACTCTATTACTCGAACACCACCCCCATTGGTGAAGCCGAGCGGCACAAGGCGCGTTGCAGCGAGATGCTCGACCCGCTGCTCAAATCGATTGTCGATATCAGCCCCAGCGTCACCCAGGCCTATCTCAACACCTGGGATGACATGAACCGACTCTATCCCTACATGCAGGATGCCCCGATACAGTACGGGCCAAGCATCAGGATGGCAGATTACAATTTCTACTACGAGGCTGATGCAGAACATAACCCTGAGCGCAAACCGGCCTGGACCGGGGCCTATCTAGACCCCGCCGGCCAGGGGTGGATGGTTTCACTAATCGTACCGATCTATCGGGGTGATTTTCTCGAGGGGGTAAGTGGACTTGATCTCACCCTTTCGCGCTTCGTGCAGACGATTCTCAAGCTCCAGTTCCCCTGGAGTGCGGGCAGTTTCATGGTCGATGACGCAGGGACGATCCTGGCGATGCAGCCCCAAAGCGAGTCCATCCTCGGGCTTCGTGAGCTGGGTGAACACCAGTACGAGGAAAGTATTACTACAACAATTGAAAAACCCGAAGAGTACAACCTGCTAAAAAATCCCAACAAGGAGATACGGGAACAACTGGCAGACATCTTCGAGAAAAAACAGCGCTTCGGCAGCATCACGATCAACGGTATTGAATACCTGATCAGTCAGGAAATTGTGCCGCAAACCCAGTGGCGCATGATGACCCTGATCGAGCGCTCACAGGTCCTTGCCCCCATCACTGAACTCAAACAGCTGAGTAACAATATCGGTTACCTCGCGATAGCGGTAATGTTTCTCTTTTATCTTCTGTTTTTCATCTTCCTGATGAAAAAGACGGGAAAACTCACCGCAGAAATTGCCAACCCCATTGAAGAACTTGCTGTACTGACCCAGGGGCTGGGTGAACACCTCAAGTCACACAAAATTGAACCGGTAGGCATTCGGGAAATTGACACTCTGGTACGAAACTACAACGAAATGGCAAGGGCACTGGAGGCACACACGGATGCGCTCAATAGGGCAAAGTTGGCAGCGGAATCCGCCAATATCGCCAAAAGCCGTTTTCTTGCCACGATGTCACATGAGGTACGCACTCCGCTCAATGCGGTTATCGGCATGGCTCACATGCTCAGTGAGATGGAAGCGGACTCCGATGAGCGCCATGAGTTCATTGACATCATCATCCACTCCGGCAATGAATTACTGGGGATGCTCAGCAACATTATCGACTATGCTAATATCGATACTAATAGTTTGACCATCAATACCCATAACTTCTCCTTTGGCGACCTGGTTTCGGACTACATCAAAATCATCAAGCAAAAGGCGCAGGAGAAAAAAATCGCGTTCGCCTTCACGCTCGACAATGAGATCCCTGAACTCATAACGGGAGATGATAAGCGTATCGAACAGGTTCTTCTCAACCTTGGCACCAACGCCGTCAAATTCACCGATACGGGCGGTTCGATTCAACTGGATATCACACACGTCAAAACTGACAACGACGCCGAACAGTTATGTTTTGCTCTCCGTGACACCGGTAAAGGGATCACTGCTGACGAAATGAATCGACTCTTTAATCCATTCAGCCAGCTGGATGATTCCAGCAGTCGCAAGTATGGTGGCGCGGGACTTGGATTGGCCCTGTCGAAACAACTTGTAGAGATGATGGGTGGCCGTATCTGGGTAACAAGCGAACCTGGGGCAGGTAGTACATTCTACTTTACCGTCCCCCTGTTCTCAGACACAAACCCTCACATCCATAGCAACTCTATCACTTCGGTAGAGCATGCCACAGAAGCAGGCTTAGAGCAGCGCCTGGAGCACAACATCAACCGGGAACAACTCGAACCCCTGCTTCGCAAACTATCGACTCATCTCGCCGATAGTTCATTTGAGGCACGCAAAGCGATGGAGGAGATACACTCGCTCATGGGCGAAGAACTCTACGCCACATTGATGAGCTGCGTCGATCATGCTGTCGCCGTCTACGACTTCGACAACGCGCAGAGAGAATTGGACGATGTGTTGCAGCACCTCTCCATACAATTGTGAGTACCCATGTCCCGCCCCATTATGTAGCCGTAACATGAAGGCACCCTCACTCGGGGTGGTGCGCAGAACCGAGTCTCTTTATGATTCGTAACCCCTGTCATGTTATGATTCTGGGATAAACCATCGAACAGGGACCCGCGATGACAGCTCATCGGCAGATGTTTATTCCCCTCCTGCTCTGCGCGCTGATGATAAGCCCAGCGCTGCAAGCCGAGGTCTATAAGTACGTACAAAACGGCGTGGTTACCTATAGTGCCGATAAACCAGGCAGCGGTACCTTCGAAAGCCTCAAACCGAGTTGCCTGCTCTCCTATATCGGCTGTGAGATGGCGCGCTCCGACTGGAGTCGCATTAAACTCAACCACCACTCATTTAATGAATTAATCGAACAGAGTGCCCGCACCCACGCCGTCGACGCGGCACTGATCCGCGCGGTGATTCATGCCGAATCCAACTTCGACAAGAGAGCAAAATCAAAGGCCGGTGCCGAGGGGCTGATGCAGCTGATGCCGGCAACACAAAAGCTGCTGCAGGTCAGCAATCCCTTCAATGCCCGTGAAAATATCAATGCCGGAACCCGGCTGTTGAAGCAATTACTTGAGAAGTACGGCAACAATATTAAACACGCTGCCGCGGCCTATAATGCCGGTGAAAGAGCGGTAAAAAAATATCGTGGAGTACCCCCTTATGAAGAGACACAAAATTACGTGGCACGGGTGGCACAACTCTATTCACGGTATCGTCAGCTTAACTAGTCAGGGCAAATCACCTAAGGAGATGACCGCAACAGGCAAAGCTCTTGACTTAATATAAGGAAATGCTAATATTAGTAACTACTTATATTCATAACGGAGATTTACCCATGGTATTCGAAAGCATTCTGAGCCTGATTCCTGCCGCTGCTGCGATTGCTGTTACCGCTGTGGCTCTTTACCTTGGCTATGTCACTGCCTCCTGCTCCATCGCCCGTCTGCGCGGCAAAGAGTGCCCATCTTGCTGATATTGAGGCCGCTTGAGCGCTCTCCAGCCCTGCCCTGCCGCAATACCGAGCAGTTAAGAGAATGTCATTGCGAGCAATAGCGAAGTAATCTCGGTTTTTACCTGAATATCGGCATGAAACTGAGATCGTCGCGGTCGTTTTCACTCCCTCGCGATGACACCATCCTTCTTAACGGAGCAGCATTGCGTCCCTGCCGGGCTTTTTATTGCCTGCCGCAATGGGAATACTGCCTGTGTTGATCTGTGCCGATATATAACTGTGCGTCTGGATTACCCCTTTTTCAGCTCAGCATAGGTGGCAGCAAAGGCAGCAATGGCCTTATCCAGATCCTCTCTGGTGTGGGCAGCGGAGATCTGGGTGCGAATGCGCGCCTTTCCTTTTGGCACGACGGGGAAGAAAAAGCCGATGGCGTAGATGCCGCGCTCCAATAATTTCTTCGACATCTCCTGCGCCAGCGTGGCATCGCCCAGCATCACCGGGACGATGGGGTGCTCGCCCTCACTGATGGCAAAGCCCGCCTTGCGCATTCCTTCGCGGAAATATTTTGTATTTTCTTCCAGCCGGTCACGTAGCGCGGTGGAGGCAGAGAGCATCTCCAGCACCTTTAACGAGGCGGCGCAGATTGCCGGGGCCACGGTGTTGGAGAAGAGGTAGGGGCGCGAGCGCTGGCGCAGCATGTCGATGACCTCCTTGCGCCCCGAGGTGTAGCCACCGGAGGCACCGCCCAGTGCCTTGCCAAAGGTGCCGGTGATAATATCGACCCTGTCCATCACACCACAGTATTCGTGCACTCCGCGGCCCG
>JBFFJV010000162.1:0-6097 GCA_041555695.1 Thiohalomonadaceae bacterium
CCCTGTCTAACTATGGCACTTCTGAGTTGATTATTTCCGGCATTGCTCTCTCCAGCGGTGTCGATTTCAGCCAGATAAACGATTGTCCTGCGGTTCTGTTACCTGCCGCGGCCTGTCAAGTCACGCTCAGCTTCACCCCCACACTTTCCGGTACACTTACTGATACGCTGACGATCCTTTCGAACGATTTGGATGAACCCTCTGTCAGTGTGTCACTCTCGGGTAACGGCATCACACAACTGCCGGACCTCGTGGTGAGCAATATATCATCGCCGGATTCACTGATTGCTGGTGATTACGCCACTATAGACGTTACCATCACAAATCAGGGGGAGGCGGATGTGAACGGCGGTTATTATGTCTATCTGTACCTGGGTGACTCCTTCCTCGCGCTGGATTGGGTGAGTTATGCACCGACGGCCGGAGCAACGAAAGACCTCAGCTGGTTTGTCCAAATACCTCGCCTTCCGAAGGGGACTTACACTCTGAAGGCAATCGTTGATAATGCTGATGACATTCTGGAATCGAATGAGACAAACAACACACTCACTAAATTGGTGAATGTATCTCCTAACTAGAGCACTCAATTAAGATCGAAATCAGCAGGCTGGAAGGGTGTATTTCCCCAGTATGGAAATACACCCCTCTTAAAAGAATATCCCGCTGAGGTTTGTGTCATTCACTATTACACGTTGTACCCTCTCACGTCATTCACTCTAAAGCCGTCAATTCCTCCCGTATTTCCCGAGCTAATTCTTCTATAGATGCCACTGTCTTGTTAAGAACCGAAACCGAGCGGGGACGGCGGGCTCACGGAACAATGGGGCACACCCCTGCCATGTCGAACGGAATGGTGCCGATCATTATTGATGTGGCTCTGCAAGTAGACGAGACCAACGGATAATTTTCTCAAGCTGTTTTGACTTACTGGGATACAAACACCCCCTCCGAAATTCGTGTCAGTCTTGTTGTGGATGCCATAATCGTAGTGCCGCCATGGCCTACCGTCAGCCCACCTCTCTCGACCAGATCGAATTGGCCCATCGTCCGGATGGCTCGACCCTGGGGGATCTCCGCGAATTTATCTAGTATCAAGTTTAAAGTGCGACACAAAAGCTGAGAGCATTCCTCCAATGTTTTGCGTCGTTTACAAGGGCGTAGTTAAGATACTCGGCCATCGGATCGCTCCCCATGCTTTTGCCTTTAGGTAATATGTGGGGCCAGCTCAACTTTATCTTTTTTTCTTATCGCCAAAACACGATAGTCGTTCCACTCAGTTACAATTCACCCATGCCCCATCTTCTCGCCGCCATCTCCGCCCACGGTTACGGCCACCTGGCACAAACCGCGCCGGTGTTGAATGCCCTTCGTGAGGCAGTACCCGATCTGCAACTGACAGTCCGTTGCGACCTGCCGCGTGAGGTCCTGGAGCAACGCATTGCCGGGCCTTTCGTTCATCAGCCGGTGGCGGATGATTTTGGCATGGTGATGCACAATGCGCTGGCGGTCGATGTGAAAGCCAGTGCAGCACGCTATGCAGCCTTTCATGCGGACTGGGAACCACGAGTGGATAGGGCAGCGCGTGAGCTGGAGCAAACGGCGCCTGACCTGGTTCTGGCCGATACTCCCTATCTCACGCTGGCCGCAGCGGCAAGAGCCGGTATTCCTGCCGTGGCCATGTGCTGTCTCAACTGGGCCGATATCTATGACTACTATACCCATGACCTGCCCGAGGCCAGGACGATCCACGAGCAAATGCTTAGCGCCTACAACAGCGCGGCGGTTTTTCTGCGCGCTACACCGGCAATGCCGATGCCTGCGTTGGACAACCGGCACGATATCGGGCCGCTGGCGCTGGTGGGCACCTCGCGCCGTGACGCCATCAATGCGCAGTGCGGGCTTGATGCGGCGGAGCGGCTGGTGGTGGTGGTGATGGGAGGCATCACCTTTCGGCCACCCATGGAACAGTGGCCCGAACTCCCCGGGGTACGCTTTGTGATGCAGCGCGACTGGCACGTGCGACGCAGCGATACATTGATACTGGAGGAGATGGGTATGCCCTTTGCTGATGTGCTGGCCTCCTGCGATGCGGTGATTACCAAACCCGGCTACGGTACCTTCGCCGAGGCGGCCTGTGCCGGTGTGCCGGTACTCTATGTCCCACGGATTAACTGGCCTGAGGAGCCCTGGCTGGTGTCGTGGCTGGAGACGCAGATCCCTTGCGAGGCGTTACCGCGTACGGAACTCGAGGAAGGCACCTTCCTACCACACCTGCAACGCCTGTGGCAGACGCCGCGACCTGAACCGCGAGCGGCGACAGGGGTGGCACACGCGGTAGCCTTGCTGAAAGCGCACCTGGTGTAATCCATTCGCCAGCGGTTACCCGGCTCGCCTGCCCGCAGACCTCCTAACGCCACCCTTCACTTCCCCGCCCGGGCACAAGCCCACACCTCCACCGTTTCCACTCCCGCGCGGAGCAGAGTGCGTGCCAGCTCCTCGACGGTGGCGCCGGTGGTGACCACATCATCCACAATGGCCACATGTTGCGGTACCTCACCCGGCCTCACCGCAAAGGCCCCACGCAGGTTGCGTCGTCGCTCGGCGCCGGTCAGTGAGGTCTGCGCCTGCGTTTCGCGCTGACGCAGGCACAAGCCCTGCGCGAGGGGTATCTGCAGCTGCCGTGCCAGTGGCCGGGCCAACTCAAGCGCCTGGTTGTATCCACGCTCGCGCATTCGCACCGCATGCAGGGGTACCGGCAGCAACACCTCGGGGAGAGGCTCATCACGCTGCAGGATACCCTCAGCCATCAGCTGTGCGAGCAATGGCACCAGATAAAGCTTTTGCTGAAACTTCATCTTTGGCAACAGATAATTCAGCGGGGATTCGTAGCGAAAGGGAATGTGGCTAGAGCTGAACGAAGGTGGCCTGCGCTGACAGGGGCCGCAGATTGTACCGGCGATCTCCATCGCGGAGCCGCAACAGAGGCAAGCCATGCTATTCCATGGCAATTCACCCTGGCAGCCAAGACAGAGGTCGATACCACCATGGCCCGGGCTGCCACAAAGGACACAATGCCGCGGATAGACTGCATTTCGTACAACTTCTAGCCAGTTGTAAACTTTATTATCTCGTTCCATTTGACAGCCCATCCATGAGCGGGAATACTCGCCACCAGTCTACTATTACCACCCCATTGTGGCAGCACCTAGGGAAATTTTATGAGCCAAAGTACAGCGGCAAACAGGCCGGCCGGAGAGTTTCGTCACAACTGGTCCGTCGAAGAGATCGAAAATCTGTTCTCCCTCCCCTTCAACGATCTCCTATTTCAGGCGCAGGGTATTCACCGCTCGCACTTCGAGCCCAATACGGTGCAAATCAGCACCCTGATCAACATCAAGACCGGTGGTTGCGCCGAGAACTGCGGCTACTGCTCACAGAGCGCCCACTTCGACACCGGGCTGGAGCGAGAAGCGCTAATGGCGGTTGATGAGGTGATCACCGCGGCGAGGGCGGCACAGGAAGGAGGGGCCACGCGCTTTTGCATGGGGGCTGCATGGCGCAAGCCCAAAGCGAACGACATGGAAGTGGTCATCGCCATGATCAAGGGCGTGAAGGATCTCGGCATGGAGGCCTGTGTCACCCTCGGCATGCTTGAGCCGGAGCATGTGCAGCAGCTCAAGGCCGTGGGGCTCGACTACTACAACCACAACATCGACACCTCCCCCGAGTATTACGACAAGGTGGTGACCACGCGAAAGTTCTCCGACCGCATCGACACCATCAACCGGGTACGCGATGCAGGGATCAACGTCTGTAGCGGCGGCATCCTCGGCATGGGCGAGAGCCGCCGGGACCGCGCCGCCATGCTTCAGGAGCTGGCCAACCTGCCGGAGCATCCGGGCAGCGTGCCAATCAACCTGTTGGTCAAGGTACCGGGGACACCGCTGGGCGACACCCCGGAGCTTGATATCTTCGAATTCATTCGCACCATCGCCGTGGCGCGCCTCATGATGCCCGCGACCTATGTGCGTCTCTCCGCCGGGCGCGAGACGATGCACGACGAGGCGCAGGCACTCTGTTTCATGGCCGGCGCCAACTCCCTGTTCTACGGCGACAAGCTGCTGACCACCGACAACGCCACCACCGATCATGACAAGTCTCTGTTTCAACGACTGGGGATCCGGGCTGAAGCTTAACCTGTCGACGCCAGGATGAAGGACCTTGCCGCCGAACTGGCCGCCCGCGAGGCGGCCCATCTTTATCGTCGACGCCGCATCATCAATGGTCCGCAGGGGCCGTTGCTGCACACTGACGGCCTCGAGCTCCTCAATTTCTGCAGCAATGACTACCTGGGGCTGGCAAACCACCCCGATGTGATCGCAGCACTGAAGCGAGGCGCCGATGAATATGGTCTCGGCAGTGGCGCGGCACACCTGGTCAACGGTCACAGCCGTGCCCATCACCAACTCGAAGAGGAACTGGCCGCCTTCACCGGGCGACCGCGCGCCCTGCTCTTCTCCACCGGGTACATGGCCAACCTCGCCACGGTCAGTGCACTGGCCGGTACCGGCGATGCGGTGTACGAGGATCGCCTCAACCACGCTTCCCTGCTCGATGCCGGCCTGCTCTCCCGCGCCCGCCTCAGCCGCTACCACCATGCCGATACCGAGGCACTCGAGGCCAAGCTATGTGGCAGCAAGGCCGGGGAGAAGTTAGTACTCACTGATGGCGTATTCAGCATGGATGGGGATATTGCCCCCCTGCCTGAGCTGGCAACGATGGCAAATCGCCACGCCGCCTGGTTGATGGTGGACGATGCCCACGGTATGGGCGTACTGGGCAAGAATGGCGCCGGCACCCTGGAACACTTCGGGCTCGGGCTAGACGAAGTGCCGATCCTGATGGGTACGCTGGGCAAGGGATTCGGCACCTTCGGCGCCTTTGTCGCCGGTGGTGAGGATTTAATCGAATACCTCATCAACACCGCACGGCCCTATATTTACACCACAGCAACTCCGCCGGCCATTGCCGAGGCGACCCGCGCCAGCCTGCGACTGGTTCAGACTGAAGACTGGCGACGGGAAAAACTGCAGGCACTCATCAGTCGCTTCCGTGCCGGGGCAGGCCGGTTGGCTCTCTCCTTGATGGACTCACCCACGCCTATCCAGCCGCTGCTGGTGGGCGATGCCGGTGAGGCTCTCCGCCTGAGCGAAGCGCTGCTGGCCAGGGGGATCCTGATCAGCGCGATACGCCCGCCCACCGTACCGGAGGGCACGGCACGGTTACGCATCACCCTCAGCGCCAGCCACAGCGAAGAACAGGTAGACAGGCTACTCGATGCCCTGGAGGAGCTCTGCCGATGAGCCTCTACATTGATATCCGGGGTAGCGGCCCGGACCTGGTTATGCTGCACGGCTGGGGACTCCATGGCGGCCTGTTCGGACCGGTAATCGAGCCACTGGCTGAGCACTTTCGCCTCCATCTCGTAGACCTGCCCGGCCATGGTCGCAGCCCCATGCTCGACTGCGACTACACCCTTGAGCAAGTCGCCAAGACCGTTGCCAACGCCGTCCCTACAGGCGCCGCCTGGCTTGGCTGGTCGCTCGGTGGGCGCATCGCACTGGCCGCCGCCGGCGATGGCGCCAAAATCAGCAAGTTGATCCTGGTCGGCGCCAACCCCTGCTTTACCCAAAAACCGGATTGGCCCTACGCTATGCCCGAAGCGGAACTGGAGCAGTTCGCAGCCTCACTTCGCGACAACTACAAGGCAACCCTGCAGCGCTTTCTTGCGGTGCAGTCGCGCGGCTCGGCCTCTGCGCGAGAAGAGCTGCGCAGCCTGCGTGATGCACTCTTCGCCCACGGTGAACCGGATCCGCAAGCCCTGGCCAGCGGTCTGGCCATCCTGCGCGATGCCGATCTCAGGCCCGCTCTTACCGGGATCCGGCAGCCCACACTAGTGCTACATGGCGAGCGAGATACACTGGCGCCACTGGCCGCCGCCGAATACACCGCCGCTCAACTGCCGCAAGGGACATTGGAGATCATAGAAGGGGCAGGCCACGCCCCCTTTATCTCCCATCCGGTCGAGTTTTTAACC
>JBFFJV010000163.1:0-6053 GCA_041555695.1 Thiohalomonadaceae bacterium
CGCCATCAACAGGACGGGCAGAGCAAAAGGCGAGTACCTCGCTATGTTGGCGCAACCAGTAGTTGACCTTGCTTTTGAGGACGGGGAGTTGTTGCTGTGAGCCGTAGCCTTTGCCATGGATGATGCGAACGCATTGTCTGCTTTGCAGGCGACAGTGGTGCAGAAAGTGGCTGAGTGCCTGGCGTGCCTGTTCCACGCGCATACCGTGTAGATCCAGCTCAGCGTCGATGCGGAACTGACCGCGGCGTAGCTTGCGCATGACATTGTGTTGCAGACCGCTACGACTGAACAGTAGCTCTTCAGTGGTTTCCAGTTCACCCGGATCAAGGCTGTCAGAGAACATATCCCTGAGCTCCTGTTGTTGCTCGGCTTCGCGGTGTAACGGGCGTGGGGGAGGAGCAGAGTAGTGGGGGGCAACGCGTTTTTGTGGCAGCGGGGTCACATCACCAACGCTGGTGCGGAATAAGGCCTGATCTTCGGCGGAGAGGTGTGGCTTTTTTGCCATGGCGCTGGTTCTGCCCTTGTACCGGTGGAGGTGGCTGATACTATGATGCAGCGATTCTAACACACTGTTTTCATGGAGAGACTTCATGGTCCTGCACACTGCTGGTATAGTAGCTGCAACCTTATTATAAGATTCCCTATGCCCTGCCAGGGAAGAAGAGAACCGATAATTTCATGAATATTCTCATCAGTAACGATGATGGTTACCTCGCACCGGGGATACGCGCACTGGCGCAACACCTGAAAACTGTCGCCGATATTACGGTGGTAGCCCCGGAGCGTGACCGGAGCGGTGCGAGTAACTCCCTTACCCTGGACTTCCCCATTCGTGCCAATCGCACCGATGATGGGGTCTTTCGTGTCGATGGTACGCCTACCGATTGCGTGCACCTGGCGATTACCGGAATGCTGGAGCAGGAGCCCGACATGGTGGTATCCGGTATCAATGCCGGGGCCAATATGGGGGATGATGTGCTCTATTCCGGCACGGTGGCGGCAGCGATGGAGGGGCGTTTCCTCGGTTATCCGGCAATGGCCGTATCACTGGTATCTCGTGGGGGACACGAATTCGAGCACTTTGAAAGTGCAGCAAAGGTGGCGATTGAGTTGCTGGAGCGAATCAAATCACACCCTCTTCCCAGTGACACTATCCTCAATGTAAATGTACCGGATCTTCCCTGGGAGGAGTTGCAGGGGTTTGAGGCGACACGCCTTGGTCATCGCCATAAATCGGAGCCGGTGATTAAGAGTGCTGACCCGCGTGGGCGTCCCATCTACTGGGTGGGACCGGCCGGGGCAGAACAGGATGCGGGGCCGGGTACCGATTTTCATGCGGTGCGCCAGGGGCGGGTTTCGGTAACCCCGCTTAAGGTCGATTTGACGCGTCATGATCTGGTCGCCGATGTGGCCAGCTGGCTGGATGGACGTAGCCGTTGATGATGACTCAGGCCCGGCAGGGAATCGGTATGACCTCTCAGCGTACCCGCGAGCGGCTGATTAATCGACTCGTGGCGCAGGGGATCAGCGATGAGCAAGTGCTTGATGTGATGCGTAATGTGCCGCGCCACATCTTTGTTGACGAAGCGCTCTCCTCGCGTGCTTACGAAGATACGGCATTGCCTATTGGTAGTGGTCAGACCATCTCCCAGCCCTATGTTGTCGCACGCATGACCGAGGTGTTGATGGCGATCTCACCTCGACGGGTGCTGGAGGTGGGCAGTGGTTGTGGTTACCAGACGGCGATCCTCTCGCAGCTTGTGCCTGAGCTCTTCTCGATTGAGCGCATTGAGACCCTCTACCAGAAGGCGAAACGCAACCTTTCTGAACTTCAGGTGACTAACGTTCGACTGCGCCACGGTGATGGCTACCGCGGTTGGCCGGCTGCCGCCCCCTTTGATGCGATTCTGGTCGCGGCGGCGCCACCGGAGGTTCCGGAGGCACTGCTCAAGCAGCTGGCCGATAGGGGCCGATTAATCATTCCGGTGGGTAGTGGTAGCGAGCAGGAGTTGCAGGTGATCACCCGTAACGGCAGTCAATTTCATCAGGAAGTACTGGAACGGGTGGTGTTTGTGCCCATGCTCTCTGGTGCAGACAATTGAGGCAATAATGAATTTTTTCTCCAAACTCTATGACAAGGTACTGGGCTGGTCGCGACACCGTCATGCGCAGTGGTATCTGGGGGGGCTGAGTTTTGCCGAGTCCTCATTCTTTCCTATCCCGCCGGACGTGATGCTGGCACCGATGTCGCTGGCCCGTCCGCAGCGTGCCTGGAACTTTGCACTAATAACCACCCTGGCCTCAGTGGTGGGTGGGGTGTTCGGTTACCTTATCGGGGTCTTTGCCTTCGATATGATTGAGCCGCTACTGCACAGTGCCGGCTACTGGCATACCTACGAGAAGGCGGTTGCCTGGTTTGAGCAGTGGGGCTTCTGGGCGATCTTCCTTGCCGGCTTTTCGCCCATCCCCTATAAGATATTCACCATTAGCTCGGGCGTTGTCGGGATGGCCTTTTTCCCCTTTCTCATCGCCTCGGCGGTCGGGCGCGGTGCACGCTTCTACCTGGTGGCTGGCCTGATGCGCTGGGGCGGTGAGCGCATGGAGAAGACACTGCGTGTCTATATCGACCGTATCGGCTGGATACTGATCCTTGCGGTAATTATCGCCTATTTCGCCTTTAATTCGGTCAATAATGGATAGATCAGTTCTCGTTCGATGGCTTCTCTTCGCTATGCTGCTAGGCCAGCTGGCGGGATGCGGTCGTATGTTGCCGGCGGGTGACAGGGATGAGTTGATCAAATACACGGTGAATAAGGGGGAGACCCTGTACTCCATCTCCTGGCGTTATGGCTATGATCACCGGGAGGTGGCGGCCTGGAACAATATAAGGCCACCCTATAGCATCTACCCCGGTCAGCAGTTACTACTGATTGCCCCGCACCAGCAGTACGCAAAACCTCCTCGCCAGCCAGTGGCCTCCGCTGGCCCGGTACCCTCAACCGCAACACGACCACCTTCAAAACCCGCAACCTCCAGCCCCGTGGTTCGGCCGGCGGTGGTGGCATCGGCAACTCCCACTTCCTCTGCCACTCAATCACGCACAACCACGGTGACACCGAGAAGGGTTGAAAAACGCCCTGTCAGCCGCCAGCAAAAGAGTATAGCGTGGCGTTGGCCGAGCGAGGGCGTGATAGTCAGCGGCTTCAGCCCCAGTAAGGGGAAGAAGGGGCTGGATATACGCGGCAAGCTTGGACAGAGTGTGATCGCGGCAGCATCCGGAAATGTGGTCTATAGTGGTAGCGGTCTGATCGGTTACGGCAATTTGGTGATTATCAAGCACAACGATACTTACCTGAGTGCCTACGGACATAATCGACGTCTACTGGTCAAAGAGGGTGCTGCAGTAAAACAGGGACAGAAGATCGCCGAGATGGGCGATAGCGGTAAGGATGGCATTATTCTCCACTTTGAAGTTCGTCGTGATGGTAAACCGGTCAACCCACTTAACTATTTACCAAAAAGACGCAAGTAACTGAAGTCACTTACAAAGAGGGAAAAAATGGACGAACAAGAGATCCATTCAGGCAAAGATACCGGGGAACAGATTGTGGATGCAGTTGAGGAGGAAGAGACTGTGTTTAAGGCCGGAAAGGTGGCCGACAGTCAGATGGATGCCACCCGCCTCTATTTAAACGAAATCGGTTTCTCCCCACTACTCTCCGCCGAGGAGGAGGTGCACTATTCCCGTATGGCGCAAAGGGGGGAGGAGGCCGGTCGTAAGCGGATGATTGAGAGTAATCTGCGGCTGGTGGTGAAGATCTCACGCCGCTATCTCAATCGCGGGCTGGCCCTGCTGGACTTAATTGAAGAGGGAAATCTGGGTTTGATCCGCGCGGTGGAGAAGTTCGACCCGGAGCGTGGTTTTCGCTTTTCGACCTACGCTACCTGGTGGATTCGCCAGACCATAGAGCGGGCTATCATGAACCAGACCCGCACCATTCGTTTGCCGATTCATGTGGTTAAGGAGATTAATGTCTATCTGCGTGCCGCACGCCACCTTACCCAGACCCTGGATCATGAACCCTCAGCCGAAGAGATCGCCGAGATGCTCGATAAGCCCATTGAGGATGTCAATAGGATGATGGGGCTGAATGAGCGGGTGACTTCGGTGGATGTGCCACTGGGTCAGGATGGGGATAAGACCCTAATCGATGCGATTCCCGATGAAAATAATATCGACCCACTGGAACTGCTGCAGGATGAGGATGTTCGCGTCAATATCGATGCCTGGCTGAACAAGCTCACCGACAAGCAACGTGAGGTGGTGGAGCGTCGCTTCGGACTTCACGGCTACGATATCTCCACCCTGGAGCAGGTAGGGGCACAAATTGGTGTGACCCGTGAGCGAGTTCGACAGATTCAGATCGAGGCGCTCAAACGTCTGCGAGAGATCATGGAGAGCCAGGGTTATAGTGGTGATGCCATTTAGGCTGCCAGCAATCTGAAGTAAGAGCCCCGCACTGCGGGGCTTTTTTATGTTCAGGTCGAACGGTATGCCGCGGGCGCAGGGACGAACAGGAGCTGCGATATATGCATTTATACCCTGTAGGCGATGACCGTTTATACCGTAAAGAGTGCCGCCGTGACTTCACGCCCCTCGGCGACCAGCAGGTTGAAGGTACGGCAGGCGGCAGCGGTATCCATGACCTCATAGCCAATACCCAGCTTCACTAGTGCGGCCAGTTGCTCTGAGGCGGGGAAGCGTATATTGCTGCCGCTGCCAATCAGCAGTACCTCGGGGTTTAACTCTTTGACGGCCTGCAGGTGTTCAGTAGTCAGTTCTGCCATCTGTTGCGGGGGCCAGTCATCTACCAGGCCTGTCGCGCTGAGCAGGCAGCTGCGCTGGAGGCGTATCAGCTTCTCCTCATCATCCGCTGCGGCGTTGGGGGGACGGATGATAATGGTCTCTTCACGATAGCTGTGGAGGGTGTAGATGCCTCTTGACTGTTCCAGGCTGATTTTCATGGTTTATTACCTGTGGTTAATTGACAGGGAATTGCCGCCCCAGTAGTGTTAACGGCTTGCATTTTGCCCCATAATAGCGCGCTTTAACGGCATTGTTATAAGGATCGCCTGTTTTGACCAGAACACCAGCCAAAGAGTTGGCCGATATGCGTCTTCTCAAGAAGTCGTCGAAGCTGGATAACGTCTATTACGATATCCGTGGCCCGGTGATGGAGCACGCCCGCCTGATGGAAGAGGAGGGGCATCGTATCATCAAGCTCAACCTTGGTAATCTCGCCCCCTTCGGCTTTATGGTGCCCGAGGAGATCCAGCAGGATGTGATCCACAATCTGCCCCAGGCCTCCGGCTATTCCGAATCGAAGGGGCTGTTCGCTGCGCGTAAGGCGATCATGCACTACTGTCAGGGCAAGAATATTGATGGCGTGGAGCTGGAGGATATTATTGTCGGTAATGGCGTCTCCGAGCTGATCGTGATGGCGATGCAGGGCTTGCTTAATAACGACGATGAGGTACTGGTGCCGGCCCCTGATTACCCGCTGTGGACCGCCGCGGTGAGCCTGGGCGGTGGCACCCCGCGTCATTATGTATGTGATGAGAAGGCCGGCTGGCTCCCTGACCTGGATGATATTCGCAGCAAAATTCACGCTAATACCCGTGCCATCGTCATCATTAATCCCAATAACCCGACCGGGGCACTCTATCCGAACGATTTTCTGCTGGAGATTATCGAGATCGCCCGCCAGCATCAGCTGATCATCTTTGCCGATGAGATCTATGACAAGATGCTCTACGATGACGGACACCACACCTCTATCGCTTCGCTGGCCGATGATGTCTTCTTCGTCACCTTTAACGGCCTCTCCAAGAATTACCGTGCCTGCGGCTACCGTGCCGGCTGGATGGTGGTCTCGGGTGAGAAGCGCCACGCTCAGGACTACATTGCCGGGCTCGATATCCTCGCCTCGATGCGCCTCTGCTCCAATGTGCCGGGGCAATTTGCCATTCAGACCGCGCTCGGTGGCTACCAG
>JBFFJV010000164.1:0-6041 GCA_041555695.1 Thiohalomonadaceae bacterium
GAGGATCCGGTCGAGTATCAGTTGAACGGTATCAATCAGATCCAGGTTAAGCCGCAGATAGATCTGACCTTTGCACGGGCGTTGCGTTCCATCGTACGTCAGGACCCGGATATAATAATGATCGGTGAGATGCGGGACTTCGAAACCGCTGAAATCGCGGTGCAATCAGCCCTTACAGGCCACCTCGTTCTGTCGACATTACATACCAACGACGCATCAAGCAGTATAACGCGGCTGCTGGACATGGGTATGGAAGGGTACCTGGTGACTTCCGTAGTCAACGGCGTCCTTGCCCAGCGCCTGGTGCGTAGACTATGCCCTCATTGCCGAGAATCCTATGAAGCATTACCTGATCTGGTAAACAAGACAAAGCTTGATCGCCTGACTGGCACAGAGTCGGTTGTTCTATATCGTCCCCAGGGATGTGAACGCTGTAACGGTTCGGGGTACCGTGGCCGTGTGGCGATAATGGAGATGCTGATTATGTCCGATCAGCTTCGCAGCCTTGTTCTACAGCGTGTACACGCGGGTGATATCGAGGCAACAGCGGTAGCGCAGGGCATGAGAACAATGTATGAGGATGGCCTGCAAAAAGCATTGCAGGGTGTAACCAGCCTCGAAGAAGTCCTGCGTGTAACTCAGGAAAGGTAAACCATGCCACAGTTCCGCTACAGGGCCGTTAGTTCTGATGGAGAACTACAGGAAGGTGAGATCACCGCACTCAACCAGTCAGAGGTTATTGGAAGTATACATGAGCTTGGCCATACACCCCTTCATATTGAGGAGGTAGCAGGGGTACAGCACCCCAGCAAATGGTTTTTCTTGGGACATCCGGGACAGCGGATTGATATCACGAGTTTTACCCGTGATTTGAATATCCTGCTGAATGCTGGAATACCGCTTGATCGGGCTCTTGAGATGCTATCTGAACTGTCTGAAAAGCCCGCAATGGCATTAATGATTCAGCGCTTGCTTGATGAGGTACAGGGAGGTGCTGCGCTGGCTGACGCGATGGAGGCACAACAAGGTGTATTCAGTCGCTTCTATGTCAATATGGTGCGGGCCGCCGAAGCGGCCGGGGCACTGGAAGCAGTATTGGACAGATTAACCATCTTCATGGAGCGTAGTGATTCGTTGAAAAATGCGGTCAAAACAGCACTCATATATCCCAGTATTCTGGTATTTGTAACTGTGATTTCGTTCATCATCCTGATGACCTTTGTGATTCCCCAGTTTGCCTCGATGTTTGAGGGGATGGGAGCGCAGTTGCCTATGCCTAGCAGGATTGTACTAGGTGTTGCCGAGGTATTCCGCAATTACTGGTGGGGCATCGTAGCCCTGTTGCTGATGGTTGTTATCTATGTCCGCCAGCGACTTACAAAACCGGGCTTCCGTTATAAATGGGATAAGCGGATTCTGAGGCTGCCGCTTGTTGGTGAACTGGTCACCAAAATCGATGTCGCAATTTTTTCTCGTACTCTCGCTACGCTGCTGTCCAACGGTGTGCCTCTCTTGGCCGCACTGTCCATTGTTAGAGAAACCTTGAACAATCACGTGCTGAAGGAGGTCGTTGATAGTGTCGCGGAGAGTGCAAGAAATGGAGAAGGACTGGCAAAACCACTATTGACCAGCGGTTGCTTCCCAACACTCACTGCACATCTGGTTCGGGTAGGTGAGGAAAGTGGCGAACTGGAGTCCACCCTGTTTCAAATGGCGGATATCTACGATGCGGAAATCAAAACAGTGATTAAGCGCATTTTAGTGTTGGTAGAACCTGTTCTTATTATTGGGTTAGGCATTGTTATCGGGGCTGTCATTATGTCCATTCTGGCCGCCATCTTGAGCATAAACGAGCTTGCCTTTTAGATGCTTATCAGTAAGGGGCAATTTAACTTCTGTGGATAAGGAGTGGTAATGGAGAAAGTAATTGAGAAAGGCATTGCTTTCCGTAGTGCTGGCTTTACTTTGATTGAGTTGTTGGTTGTGCTTGTGATCCTTGGTCTGCTAGCCGGTATCGTAGGACCTCAGGTAATGAAATATGTAGGGGAATCCAAGACAAAGACAGCCCGCCTTCAGCTTGAAGATTTTGGCGCGGCTCTCGACCTCTATGCTCTTGACGTTGGCCGTTACCCTAGCACAGATGCAGGCTTGGAGGCGTTAGTCGGTCAACCTGTGGGCGCGGCTAAGTGGAATGGCCCGTATTTGAAAAAGAGCTTTGTACCGAAGGACCCGTGGGGCTATGAGTATCACTACAGGATGCCTGGGGATCATGGAGTCTATGACCTCTTCACCCTTGGCGCTGACAATGCCGATGGTGGTATAGGTGAGAATCAGGACGTCAGTAATTGGGAGTAGCTGTCCGATGTTAGCTATCTATTCCCTGCGGTGGTCAAATATAGAAGTATGGGGCGAATACAATCAGACCGGATGAAGGTGCAGGGCTTTACCCTGATCGAAATCATGGTGGTACTGGTTCTTGCTGTGTTATTGGTAACTACAGTACCACCACGGTTTTATGGGGTAATTTCAACTGCAGAGGTGCGAGGGGCTGCACGCCAACTCGCTGCAGGTTTACGCTATGCACGTAGCCTGAGCATCGTTAGTAAGCAGGAAACAGCGATGGTATTGGATGTGGAGAAGCATCTGTATCACATCCAGGGAAAACAACGGGAATATCATCTACCTGAACAACTGGAGTTAACCCTGTTCACAGCAAGAGCAGAAATATCAGACGATACTGAGGGGGCGATCCGGTTCTTCCCTGACGGTAGTTCAACGGGAGGCCGTATCACGATAGCAAACGAGAAATATAAGTATATTGTTAATGTTGATTGGTTGACTGGTCGTGTCTCGATTGTTGAATAGATATCGCGCTCAAGTACGCCGCAACACAGGGTTCACCCTGCTGGAGGTGCTGGTTGCCTTTTCCATACTCACTCTGTCTTTGGGGGTACTGCTTACGCTCTTTTCCACAGGGTTGCGTAATACGGCCATCGCCCATGACTACAGCAGAGCAATTACTTTGGCTGAGTCCAGATTGGCGTCAATCGGTGTTTCAGAACCTCTACAGCCAGGAGAGAGTGAGGGTCGCTTCGACGATCATTATCGTTGGTATGCAGAAATCACACCTCATGTCGGGAATTACGATCACGCTATTGGGGATACGGCTTGGCAGCTTTATAAGGTGAGGGTACATGTAATATGGGAGGGCTTCGATGGAGAACGCTCTGTGACTCTATCAACGCTTAGAATGATTACGGTCTTGTGATGAGAAAGATGAACCATCTAGGTAGGTGCAGCAAAAGGGACAAAGGCTTTACGATTGTAGAGCTGCTTATTGCCATCACACTGGTTGGTGTAATCATGACGTTGGTGTTCAGTGGTATCTGGACAGCCCGTCGTAGTTGGGAGTCTGTGGTAACGAAAATTGATGCCACTGAATCAATGCGGATGGCACAGGGTTTTCTGCGACGAAATATATCTCAGGCAAGGGCTGTCTTTGTCAGGCAGGATGATAGGCTGCAGATTCTATTCCAGGGTGATTCCACGTCGCTCCAGTTTGTTGCACCGGCACCGGTGCAGCAACAAGTCTTGGCCAGCCTTTACTTGTATAGCTTGCGGTTTGTTATCGGGGATTCAGGCAAGGGGGAAATGCAAGTGACATATATGAATTATTATCCAGACCGTACAAGTTTTGATGCCGATGAGTTTGAAGAGTCTTTTGTGTTAATCGAGGATGTCACAGGGGTAGAGATTTATTATTTCGGTCAGGAAAATGACGAGGACCAGGCAAGATGGATGACACAGTGGGGGAGAGAGGATGGCATGCCTAATCTGATCCGATTCAGAATATCACAGGCTGATGGTGACGATGAGTGGCCCGAGCTGATCATACCAATCAAAGGCTGACTGGTTAGTAGGTGGTCTAGAGGAAAGCACTCGATCTCGACTAGGACAAGCTACCATGGTTCATCGTGACATAATAATGAATATGAGGATGGTTTTTCCAGCCAGGCAACAGGGTGTCGCCTTGGTGGTAGTGCTTTGGGTCATGATTTTGCTGAGCGTGATGGCTGGGAGTTATGCTATCAGCACACGCACTGAGACTGAACTTACACAGCATTCGATGGAGGCGGCGCGAGGACGAGCTATCGCAGAGGCCGGAGTCCACCTGATATTGGGCGAACTCCTCTTAGGCCGTGATAGTGAGACAGTAAAGTGGAGGGCGGATGGTAGCGTCTACTTTGTGGAATTTGAGGGGACTGAACTACGCATTGCCATTGAGGATGAGTCAGCCAAGGTCGATCTTAATGCTGCCTACCCTGAACTGATCGGCGGTATTGTGCGAACTGTTGCTGTTGAGACAAATGCTGAGAAAATTCTGACGGATGCTATCCTTGATTGGAGGGATGTAGACAATATTCCGAGAGCCGAGGGTGCTGAGGACAGTGAGTACGAGGCAGCTGGTTTTCCCTATGGAGCCAAGGATGCACACTTCGACAACTTGGAGGAGTTGTTGCTTATACGAGGTATGGATCACGAAGTGTACACGCGTCTGTCAGGCGTGGTGAGCGTCTTTTCTGATTCTAGAGGTATAAACCCGGTATGGGCAAGCCGTCAGGTACTGCTTGCAGTGCCTGGGCTTGAACAAGAAGAGGTGGATAGTTACATGCAACTGCGAGAGCAGAGCCTTGCCAATGGATTTCCGCTGCCATCACTATTAGTAAATGACAGGCGTTATCTGGCAAGTGAAGAGGGCATGGTTTATACCATCCATGTGGAGGCCGGAATGGCCAGTGGCTTAGTAGAACGTACTGCTGCCGTCGTGAAACTAATAACATCATCGGTTGGGGTTCAGGAACGCCCGTTTGATATTCTACTATGGAAAGAGGGGGATCCTTACTTTGAGATATATGACCGAGAGCAGGAAGCAGCAGAGACGCTTGTAAGTGGAGGATAGGGAAAGTCAATGGCTCAAAATGAAGTAACAGTCAATACCAGTCGTTTTCAGACACGTTTGACCGTTAGTAGATTTTTTCGCTGGTGGCTTGCGGAGTTGACGGCTTTGCTGCCGTCAGGTTTTCGAAAGCTGATGCAGCACCAGGATAAGTGGCTTGTTATGGACATCAATGACAGCCGGATCTTGTTGACGGAGTGCCGCGATGGACAAGAACGTGATCTCGGCGAGTACCAGCTGGACCAAGGTGGGGATTTATCAGATAAAGGGCTGAGCATTTTGCACAGTGCGCAAAATAAGGCTGAAACAGAACTAGTGATCCGACTGTCTCGGGCTCAGTTCATGACAAGGACGCTGACCCTGTCCAGTAAGGTAGAAGAAAACCTGCGTGAGGTGTTGGGTTACGAGATGGAGCAGGAGACGCCCTTCCGGGCCGAGCAGGTATACTATGACCATCAGATTGTCAAAAGGCTATCGCAGCAACAACAAATTGAGGTTCAGGTGGTGTTTGTGCCTCGTGCCAGAATTGAGCAACTGGTGCAGCGAGTCCGTGAATGGGGTGGGTGGCCTGCCGTAGTGACCGTGGCAGAAGAGAGAGGTGAAAAAGTAGGACGATGTCACGTCAGTGAGTTGAATTTGCTGCCGCAAGAACAACGCCTTGTAAGCGGAGACTCCAGGAACGTGATGAATCGCCTCTTTACAGTATCGGCTATAATATTGGCGCTAATAACGTTACTTTTTCCCATGTTGTGGCAGAGGGTAACGATCAATGATCTGGAGCAGCGCATAGAAACTGTCAGGGAGGAGGCCGAGACGGTCCAATCCATGCAGGAAAAAATTGATACGCTCCGCTCCGAATCCGGGCTACTCCTCGAAAAGAAACACCAATATCCACCAGTTATCGAAATCTTGAACGAACTGACTCGTCTTCTTCCTAATGATACCTGGCTGGAACGCTTTAATCTGAAAGGAACACATGTCAATATTCATGGTTTTTCTACTGATGCATCCGCTCTCATCGAGTTGATAGATAATTCCAGCCTGTTTCGTGATGTGGCATTTGACTCACCGATCATTAGGGACC
>JBFFJV010000165.1:0-6035 GCA_041555695.1 Thiohalomonadaceae bacterium
CGATGCGCAATTGGCGCAAAAGCTGCGTGATGAGCGTGAGGCGAACAAGGTGAAGATCCTGGCTCGCAATGAAGAGGTGCAAAAAGAGCTGGGTCTCGCCTAAGCCGCGTAGGAAATGGCAACACCATTTCAGATCCGTGAGGCCGCCCGCGTGCTACATGCCGGCGGCCTCATCGCTTATCCCACCGAAGCGGTCTACGGACTTGGCTGTGATCCTGTCAATTACGATGCGGTAGAGCGTCTACTGCTGCTCAAGCATCGCCCCTGGCAGAAGGGGATGATCCTCATCGCCGCCAGTATCGAACAGCTGCACCCCTACATCCAGCCTGTTGCTTCACCATACCGGGCCAAGCTGGAGGCAACCTGGCCGGGCCCCAATACCTGGCTTATCCCTGCGAGTGAAAGTTGCCCCATCTGGATCAAGGGGCTGCATAAAACCGTGGCGGTACGTGTTTCGGCACATCCCCTGGTCAGAGAACTGTGTAGCACTTTTGGTGGCGCCATTGTCTCGACCAGTGCCAACCATGCAGGCAAACCCCCGCTTATGTCACCGCTAAGGGTATTGCGCACTCTGGGGGCCGAGGTGGACTACTGTCTGCATGGTGAGTTGGGGGGGGCAAAGAGGCCGACGGTTATTCGTGATCTTCTTAGTGATGAGACGCTGCGAGTCGGCTAAGACAGCCTCCGGGAGAAAACCCCGCCAGCATTAAGCGTGTTGTTACCGTCTGAACTAACACCCGCTGTAAGGTGAGATAAAAAGGGAACCCCTATGTGTATGGCCATATATGCAGGCCTGTTCGCGCTACTGTTGTTCTATAGTGATTATGTTATCGAGCAATACGCGCTGTCGGTGACGGCGGGAGAGCAGCAGTGGATGGTGGTCGCCATAGGGTGGGAGATGCTGCCTGCGCTCTGGCCGCTGGTGCTACTGGCGATGATTTTTGCCAGTGCTGCAACCATGCTGCTGTTACGCCTGTCTGGAAACCGGCGTAGTAATAAACAGCGTAGCGAGACGGATTGAACAAGATCACAATGATGTCGCCGCAGCGGATTCTGACGAGGCCATCCGGTGTTGACTCGCCACACAAGGAGGATGCGTGATCGGCCTGGAAAGGATACAACGCTGGTGGACCCAGCATCTCCTCCACCGCCATCGCATACCGCTGCCGCTATGGCAGCGTTTGCTTGAGTCCTCTGCGTTACTCGCCCGGCTGGATAAAAAGGAACGTCATCGCCTGCGTGAGCTGGCCAGCCTGTTTCTTCACCGTAAGACGATCGTCGGAGCCGACGGCTTTGAACCTGATCAGATGGCTCGAGCGCTGATTGCCGCAGAGGCCTCTCTCTTGATCCTCAATCTCGGCCTCGACTGGTACGACGGCTGGAGCGAAATCATTGTCTATCCCGGCGCCTTTATTGCGCCGCATCAGGAACGCGACGAGGCGGGGGTGGTGCATCAGAGTAACAGAGGGCTGAGTGGTGAGGCATGGGGGCGGGGTCCGGTGATTCTCTCGTGGGCAGATATCGATCCCGCAAGGCGAAGGCAGCGACACAAAGGGACTAACGTGGTGTTACACGAGTTTGCCCATAAGCTAGATTTTCTTGATGGTGCCGCCAATGGTATTCCGCCGCTACACCCGGGTAATACGCAGCAGGAGTGGGCCAGGGATTTTACCCGTGCCTATGAGGATCTGATTCATCATAGCCAGCCTGAAGCTAATGGCATTGATCGTTACGCCACTACCAGTCCGGCAGAGTTTTTTGCCGTGATGACAGAGCTGTTCTTTGAAGCCCCGGCACGATTAGAGAAAAAGTATGCACAGATCTATCAGGAGCTGTGCCGCTTCTACAGGCAGGATCCTGTTCGCCGCCAGCCATAAGCGACTGAATCACTGGCACAGGCATCAACTGCACCACGGACTTCATGTGTTAAAGTAACGGACAACAAACAGGCGGGAAAGACCATGACACAGAACACCCTCTACTGGCACGACTACGAGACCTTTGGCATCGACACGGCCCGCGACCGGCCGGTGCAGTTCGCCGGTGTGCGTACCGATGAAGAGCTTAATATCATCGGCGAGCCTTTAAACATCTTTGCCCGTCCTGCCCCCGACACACTGCCGCATCCTGTCTCTTCGTTCATTACAGGCATTACGCCACAACAGGCGCTGGAGCAGGGAATGCCGGAGGCGGAATTTATCGCACGCATTCTTGAAGAGCTGTCACAGCCCGGCACCTGTGGAGTGGGTTACAACTCCTTGCGTTTTGACGATGAGGTGACGCGCAATACCCTCTACCGCAATCTTTACGACCCCTACCTTCGCGAGTGGAAGGATGGCAATTCACGCTGGGACATTATCGACATGGTGCGTGCCTGTTACGACCTGCGCCCGGAGGGGATTATCTGGCCGCGTCGTCAGGATGCGGATCGCCCCAGCTTTAAACTGGAGGAGCTGACGGTTGCCAATGGCATTGGTCATGAGCAGGCACACGATGCCCTCTCCGATGTCTACGCCACGATTGCGATGGCGAAATTGATTAAAGATAACCAGCCCAAACTGTTTGATTTCTGCTACAGGTTGCGACGCAAGAAAGAGGTGCTGAAGTACCTCGACCTTAAGGAGATGACCCCGATCCTTCATACCTCGGGGATGTACGGTAGTGACTACGGTAACACCCGCATGGTGGTACCGATTTGTGCACATCCGACCAACAAAAACAGTGTAATTGTCTTCGACCTGGCACAGGACCCGCAGATGCTGCTGGAGCTCAGTGCAAAGAAGTTACGTGAGCGACTCTACACGCCGAATGCGGAGCTACCAGAGGGTGTTGAGCGTCCCGCACTCAAGCAGGTCCTGATCAACAAGTGTCCGGTGATCTCGCCTACCTCCACCCTTACCGGTGATGCGGCGAAGCGACTCAATATTGATTTAATGCATTGTCAGAAGAATCGCCAGGCGGTGCTGGCAGCGCGCAAAGAACTGCAGAAAAAGATCGCCCAGATCTTTGAGCCACGTGAGTACGAGCCGAAGACCGATACCGACCTGATGCTCTACGGCGGAGGTTTCTTTAGTGATGGTGACAAGCGTCATATGAGTGCCATTCACAACAGCGCGCCGGAAGAGCTGGCGACCCAGAGCTGGAGCTTTGATGATAAGCGTCTGCCGGAGATGCTGTACCGTTTTCGCGCGCGCAATTATCCTGAGACCTTAAATGCCGAAGAGCAGGCGCAGTGGATGGAGCATTGCCGGGCGCGTCTTATTGAGGGGGAGGCGGGACACTTCACCTTCGAGGCCTTTTATGCGGAGCTGGAGCAGGTTCGTAACGAACAGGAACTCGATGAGAATAAGGTAGAAATCATGAATGCGGTGGAAGAGTTTGGACGGGATCTGGAGACTTATCTTAAGGCCGGCTTATAAGGTGAAGAGAGACCTGGTGGCTGCGCACCTACTGGGGTTACGGTTCGCCGCGTGCTGTTGATACAAGATTTCCGGCCTTTAAGACACGTTCACCACTCCAGCGGTAAGCAGCAAGTTTTCCGCCGTGTTTGACAACGCTGTAATCGACACAGGCGATATTGTCTACCAGGGGCTCCGGCCTGCCATCTATCCAGTAGTGACCGAGAAAAACGGGCGGTAACTGGTGGGAATATTCTATGAGATGGCCGCCCGCAATCTCATCGTCCGGGATGTGGGAAATGGCCTCGGGCGAGCCCATAAAGGCCGATTGATAGCTGGTGGTCTGCTGGTCCCACTAGCGGATATGGATATTGGGCCACTCGTGCCCATCGTTGTCGACAATGCGCTGTCCCTCCATCGAAGGGATCTCCTCGCCCTTTAGCAGAGTCTCAACATCGCGAAACTCCTGGCGGCCATAGGTAGAGGCCTGTTGGTTCAGCGTCCCGGTGAGGCGATTACCCTCGGCCAGAGAATCACTAAACCGTCCCATTGCCGGCTATCTTAATAGGCTGTTAATGGTATTTACCACCTCATCACTATCCCACTCGATGGCGCCATAGAGGGCATAGTGGATCTTACCCTGCGGGCCGATAATAAAGGTGGTGGGTACAGCGCTCACCATCCACTGTTCGATGACCAGCCCCTCTGTATCTAACAGGATGGGAAAATTCACTTCAATGTTGTGGCGTTGCATGAAGCCTTCAATATCAGCCCTCTCCTCAGCCATGTCGATGGCGAGAATCTCGAACGGCTTGCCTGAAAGCTGGTTTTTCAGGTTTGCCATCGACGGCATCTCTTTAATGCAGGGCCCGCAGTAGGTGGCCCAGAAATTCACCATCACCACCTTGCCGCGGTACTTGCTCAGGGTGTGAGGAGTTCCGCCCATATCACTCAGGGTAAAATCGGGCAGCGGCTCGCCATCATAGGGCTTTAGCTCCCCGGCCTGGGCGAGCGTGGTAAATAGCAGTGCGCTAACGATCAGTAAAAACTTTTTCACGGTTGTTCCTTATCAGATTCAAGTTGTTTCAATTTCTCTACTGCCTGCTCCACCAACTGCGGCAGGCGCTGTGCGGTGGCACGCTCATCGGCAGTGGCATCGGGGCGTGAGTAGAAGCGGCTGCGCACCTTTGGCAGCACCTCGATGTGCACACGGCTTCCTCCCTTCTGCAGTTCCCGCTTGAGTTTTTTTGCCCAGAAGCGGGTAGGAGAGTTACCCGGCTGCATGATGACGACCGGTAAGTTGCTCTGGCTTACCACGGGAAGATATTTAATCGGTTTGCCGGGCTCAGGGTTGCCGGATGTCAGCATGGGGAAGAACAGGACTGCGCCGAGAAGGTGGTTGTCCTGAGGATGTTGCTGCTGCCAGATTTGTGCGCCACGCAGCGCCGGAATGGCGCCATAACCGCTGGCGGTGAGAACTATGCGCTTGCCGCTACGCTCATCAACCGCATGTTGAATCAGCTTGGCGACCTCCTCCCCTTCGAGGGTACGCATGCTGCTGGGGGCGATGGGCAGAAAATGGGCGCCAAGCAGGTCGGCCAGCCAGACCTCCAGGCTACGTTCGGAGAGTACGCTCCCTGATTGCGCCTCGGCCTCGCCGGTGCCCAGATCGCAGGGGAAACCAAGGATCAGTTCGCTACCCTCACTGGGAAAACGGCGCAGATCCATCTCCGTTTCGTCGTCGAGCATGACCGATTCATGTTGTTCGCCTGCGGCATGAGTGGTGCTGACGCTGATGGTGAATAACAGGACAAATAGCAGGCCGATTCCGGGGTAATGCAAGGTCAGTCTCTCCGAGAAAATTACGTTTCCTATGCTAGCACAACAGAGGGGTAGCCAGGGCTTGAGCGGACTACCCTTCAGGCTGATTGCGCATAAAGTCGGCAGTCTTGAAGAAGGCCGCCTCCAGCTCCTTGCGCATCCCCTCTTCAATACCCACATCCTCCATCGCCTGAATCATGCAGCTCATCCACTGGTCGCGTGCGGCGGTATCTACCTCGAACGGCATGTGGCGCTGGCGCAGCCGCGGGTGGCCGTATTTCTCGATATAGAGTTGCGGCCCGCCAAGCCAGCCGGAGAGGAACATAAAGAGCTTCTCCCGAGAGACGCGCAGGTCCCGAGCGTGCATCTGACGTAATGGCTGCGTATCTTCGCGGGCATCCATCAGGTCATAGAAGCGATCCACCAGCTCACGAATCTTCTGCTCACCGCCGATGCGATCGTAGTGGGGGTTGTCAGACATGGGGGCAGGCTCCGTAGCGGTTTATTAGGTGGTGATTATGCGTGTCATCATACCCGGCTTTCAAGCACCCAACCCCGGCGCTGGCGGCACTTTCTGGTAGAATTGGTGAATGGATATTACCGACCTTATCGATCCCCTTAACGATGCGCAGCGCAATGCGGTCTGTGCCGAACCGGGCCACCATCTGATCCTCGCCGGTGCGGGTAGCGGCAAGACCCGCGTGCTGACCCACCGTATCGCCTTTTTGGTGCGTACCGGACAGGCATCGGCCTATAGCATTCTTGCTGTCACCTTCACCAACAAGGCGGCCAACGAGATGCGTAGCCGCATCGAGA
>JBFFJV010000166.1:0-6030 GCA_041555695.1 Thiohalomonadaceae bacterium
AGCGCCGGGCAGCATGCACAGGTAGGAGGCGATTATGTAGTGGCTGAGTTTGATGCGGGTCAGACCCAACGCATAGTTAAGAGCATTAAAGGGGAATAGCGGCACCAGACGCACGAAGGCGATAAAACGCCACCCCTCCGCCTCGACACCATCCTTTAACTGCTTAACGCGCCCGCCGCTCTTCTGCTCCGCCCAGTCGGCAGCGAGATAACGTGAGACAAGAAAGGCCAGGGTAGCGCCCAGAGTGGCACCGGTAAGGTTGTAGAGAGTGCCCCACACCGGACCGAAGATGGCACCACCGGCCAGCGTTAACACCGAGCCCGGCAGAAAAACCACCGTGCCCACCGCATAGATAAGCATAAAGATAATGGGGCCGATGATGCCGAAGCCTTCGATCCAGGCCTCCAGCGCCTCGGCATTGATCGCATCCCGGTAGATCACCGCCAGGGCGATACCGGCGACAAGCAACAGCAGAACAGCACTGCGAAGTACGACTTTAGCCATTATTTTTTTTGAACCTCTGAATCGTTCTGTTGCTCGCCCTCGCCCCACTGGCGACGGTTGATCGCGTACTCGCTCACCTTGCCCTTGAAGGGTAGCAGCAACATGCCGGGCAGCCAGCTCGCCTCTTTCACGGTGCGGAATTTATGAATACCGATGGTCATCCCCTCGTGCCCACCGCGCGGCTGGTCACGGTAGGTGCCAAACAGGCGGTCCCACCAGGGGAGGCTGAAGCCGAAGTTACAGTTGGCCTCATCATCCTCTACCGAGTGGTGCACCCGGTGCATGTCGGGGGTCACCAGAAACAGGCGCAGCACCCGATCCAGCCCCAGCGGCAGACGTACATTGCCGTGGTTAAACATCGCCGTGGCGTTGAGCATGATTTCAAAGAGCACCACTGCCACCACCGGCGGGCCGAGTACCACGATGGTGGCAAACTTGATCAGCATAGAGAGGATGATCTCGATGGGGTGAAAGCGCGCCCCGGTAGTCACATCGTAATCGAGGTCGGCGTGATGCATACGGTGCTACCGCCACAGTAGCGGCACCGCATGCACCATTACATGTTGCAGGTAAATGATGAAATCCATCGCCACCACCGACAACACCACCGCCAGCCAGAACGGCAGCTCGTAGTAGTTGAGTAGCCCCCAGCCGTTCTCCGAGGCAAAGGCCGCCACCCCCACCGCTGCGGCAGGAAAGATCACGCGCAGCAGAAAGCTGTTAAAGAAGACAATGCCGAGATTATTGGCCCAGCGCACCGCCTTGGAGACGGTCAAGGCCCTGCGCGGTGCCAGCACCTCCCACAGCGCCATCACCGCCAGCATACCGAAGAAAAAGCCCATACGTACCGGCTTCTCATTGGCCATTAGCCACTCATTAAACTCCATATCTCCTCCTGCTTAACCTTGGCGCAGCCTTCGTGTGAGCTGCTATACTGGAACACCAGAAAACTATTCAAGAGATTACTTGAATATAAAATTTTGTGAAAGGTAAAATTTTGTCCGGCACCAACTTCAAACAGCAACTGTTCGCCCAGTTTGCCCGCATCGGCAAGGCGATGAGTAACGGTAACCGACTGGAACTGCTGGAGTTTATCGCCCAGGGCGAGCGTAGCGTGGAGGAGCTGGCGAAGGTCTCCGGTCTCACCGTGGCCAACACCTCGCAGCACCTGCAGCAGCTGCGACAGACCGGCCTGGTGGCCTGCCGCAAAGAGGGGCTGAAGGTCTATTACCGCATTAGCGACAACGATGTGCTGAAGCTGTTCGGTGCCCTGCGCGAGGTTGCCGAGCGCCACCTTGACGAGGTACAGGAGCTGGTGCGCCACTACCTGACCAGCAAGGATAGTCTGGAGCCGGTAGCCCACGCCGAGCTGCTGGAGCGGGTACGCGACGGCCTGGTGACCGTGCTCGATGTGCGACCGAATGAGGAGTACGCGGCAGGCCATGTGCCCGGTGCAATCAATATTCCCCTGAGCGAGCTGGAGGAGCACCTCGACGAGCTGGAACAGGGGCACGAGGTGATCGCCTACTGCCGCGGCCCCCACTGTATTCTCGCCTTCGAGGCCGTAGCACGACTACGTGAAAAAGGTTTTAATGCCCATCGTCTTGAAGACGGTTACCCCGAGTGGCAGGCCGGCGGCATGCCCACGGAAAAAGAATAAACACACTTAACATAGCCCCCCGGAGTCACCCCCATGAGAAAGATCGTCCCCCTGTTATTACTGCTGCTCTCCTTCGGCCTGCAGGCAGAAGAGCAACAGCTCAGCCACAACGGCCTGACCATCACGGCCAATCTGCAGACCGCAGGTGACAACTGGAAACAGGGCACCGTAGTGCTGATGACCCACGGTACCCTGGCCCACAATCGCATGGAGATCATGACAACGCTGCAGCAGCTGTTCGCAGAGCGCGAGGTCAGCACCCTGGCAGTCAACCTTTCGCTGGGGCTGAGTGATCGCAAGGGGATGTATGAATGTGCCGTCCCCCACACCCACAAACACACCGACGCCCTGGATGAGATCGGCCTGTGGCTGAACTGGCTGAAACAACAGGGCGTTAAATCGGTCGTCCTGCTGGGCCACTCACGCGGTGGCAACCAGACCGCCTGGTTCGCCGCCGAGCGTGATGAGCAGGCCATCAGTAAAGTCGTACTGCTCGCCCCCCAGGTGTGGAGCGAGGGCTATGAGGCGAAGGACTATCAGAGCCGTTACGGCACAGCGCTGGCACCGTTACTGAGCAAGGCCAAATCACTGGTTAAGAACGGGCAGGGCGACACCCTGCTCAAGCCGGTCGACTTCATCTACTGTGCCGATAGCAGCGCCAGCGCCAGCGCCTTTGTATCCTATTACCAGGCAGATAGCCGTATGGATAGCCCAACCCTGCTCCAGCAAATCACTAAACCGGTACTCGTCTTTGCCGGCAGCGAAGACACGGTGGTGAAAGGACTGCAGCAGAAGATGGCAAAGCTGAGCGCACGCGACAACATCAGCTTTGAGGTGATTGATGGTGCCGACCACTTCTTCCTCGACCTCTATGCCGAGGAGGTGGCAGACATGGCCGTAGAGTTTTTTCAGGCCGAGTGAAGCCCCTCTTATAGCGCTGCCGCCATGGCAGCGCTATCAGCAAGCGTTGCTACCAGTTCCAGCCACCCGCCTCAACACGGCGCAGCAACATAATACGGCCGTTGACGTCCCGCAGTATCAGCACGTCATCCATTTGCCGAAACTCAAACTCCACCTCACCCCAGGGCATACGGGTCAGGATAAAATCGCCCTCGACAAGAAACTCCCCGGTCATCTTCTGCTGCTGGTTGTCCACCAGTACAAAGCGACTATCGCGTACAAACCAGTACTCCCCCGACTGTGCCCGCCAGGTACCCTCCAGTGGCTGCATATCCACCCAGGGATTGGAGGGATCATCCCAGTAATCACGGTGACGGTAGGGGTTGCTGGCGCCCGGGTTCCAGCCCATCGAGCGACCATAGGGATTATTGGCAAAAGCGTTATTACCGAAAGCGTTATTGCGCCGGCCAAGGAACCACTCCATAAACTCCCACATGGTGCCCATCATGCCACCGCCCAGTGAGCCGTTATAGGCCGCGCCATAATTAACATCGGCAGCACGCAGGTTGCCGGTACCGAAGAGCGCGAGGCTTAGCAGGGTAACGACGACGATTTTCTTCACTCTGGATCCTTTTCTGTATAGAACTACTTTGGTGATTCTACCAAAGCCTGAGCGGAAATAGACAATGGAAGCCACAGGCTGCGTGATACAATACACCCTCTGTTACCCACACTGTACGATTACACCGCTATGGAAAAACGCCTCGAAGATATCGAAACCCGCATTGCCTATCAAGAGGCCACCATTGAGGAGCTGACCCGCACCGTGCTGGCGCAACAGCAGGCCAACGAGGAGTTGCAGGGGCAAATCGACTACCTCAAATCACTGTTAAAGGACTTGACCCCGTCGGCCGTCGCCCCGATGTCCGAAGAGACACCGCCGACCCACTATTAATTCTCACCTCAGCCCCCAGGCCGATATCGCATGAAATTTTTTGCCACCACCCCCAAGGGGATGTCCCCGTTACTGGCTCGCGAACTGCGCGACATGGGCGCGGAGAAGATCCGCCCCTCCGCCGCCGGCGCTACCTTCGAGGGCGAACTGGAGCTGGCCTACCGTCTCTGCCTGTGGGGCCGCACCGTCAACCGGGTACTGCTGCCAGTCACCACCATCAAGGCCTCCAGCCCCGAAGAGCTGTACGATGAGGTAAAGGCGATCCGCTGGGAGCGCCACCTCCACTCCTCCGGCACCCTGGCCGTCGACTGCTCGGTCACCGACTCGGCCATCGGCCACAGTAAATACGCCGCACTCAAGGTAAAGGATGCGGTGGTCGATCGCTTTCGAGACCAGTTTGGCGAGCGCCCCAGCGTCGACCTGGCCACCCCCGACCTGCGCATTAACATCCACCTGCGCGGTAACACCGGCAAGGTCAATATCGATCTCTCCGGCGGCAGCCTGCACCGTCGCGGCTATCGCGCCGAGGGGGTGATCGCGCCGCTTAAAGAGAATCTGGCTGCGGCAATTCTGTTATTTGCTGACTGGCCCTTTATCGCCTCCAAAGGTGGAGCACTCATCGACCCCATGTGCGGCTCCGGCACCCTGCTGATCGAGGGGGCAATGATTGCCGCCGATATCGCCCCCGGCCTGTTCCGCCATCACTTCGGTTTTCGCGGCTGGCGACGTCACGACGAGGCGCTGTGGCAACAGCTGCTCGAAGAGGCCGAGGCACGCCGCACCGCAGGCCTGAGAAACCTCCCGCCGATACAGGGCTCTGATTCCAACCCACAGGCCGTCAACGCCGCACTGCGCAATGTCGATGCCGCCGGCCTGTCACGCCACATTCGCATCGAGAAGCGCGAACTGGGCACCCTGCCCCGCCTCGGTGGCGACAACCCCGGCCTGCTGGTAGTCAATCCGCCCTATGGTGAGCGCCTCGGTGAGATCAATGAACTGAAGAGCCTCTATGCTGAGCTGGGCAGCCATCTGCAGTCCGACCTTCCCGGCTGGCGTGCCGCCATCTTCACCGGCAACCCGGAGCTGGCCGCCTACGTCGGACTGCGTACCCACCGCAAACCCGACCCGCTGTTTAACGGCCCCATCGAGTGTCAGCTGTTCCTCTACCGTGTGCCCAACGAGGCCGGGGAGAGCAGCGAGGAACGACGGCCCGACCGCCAGCTTGCCGAGAGCGAGGGGGCAAAAATGTTCGCCAACCGCTTGCGCAAGAACCTCAAACACCTGGGAAAATGGTCACGACGCGAAGCCATCAACTGCTATCGCCTCTACGATGCCGACCTGCCCGAATACGCCGTCGCCGTCGACCTCTATCAGGGTGAAAAGTTGTGGGTGCATGTACAGTAGTATCAGGCCCCAAGAACCGTTGATGCCGAAAAGGCACGTCAGCGCCTGATGGAGGCACTGGCGGTGATCCCGCAGGTACTGGAGATACCGGTCGAGCAGCTATTCTACAAGGTACGCCAGAAACAGAAGGGACGTGCGCAGTACGAAAAACAGAGCAGCAGCGGCGCCTTCCACGAAGTACGCGAGGGGAGCTGCCGCCTGCTGGTCAACTTCAGCGACTACCTCGACACCGGCCTGTTTCTCGATCACCGCATTACCCGCACCATGATTGGGCAGGAGGCCAAGGGCAGACGCTTCCTCAACCTCTTCGCCTATACCGGTGTTGCCACCCTGCACGCCGCCGCTGGAGGGGCCAGCGCCACCACCACCATCGATATGTCGAATACCTATATCGACTGGGCCAAGCGCAACATGGCGCTTAACGGCTTCACCGGCCCCGAACACCAATATGTTCAGGCCGACTGCACCACCTGGCTGGCCGAACAGGCAAAGCGCCAAAACAGCGAGTACGACCTTATCTTCCTCGACCCGCCCACCTTCTCCAGCTCCAAGCGAATGGAAGAGAGCTTCGATGTACAACGTGACCATATAGCGCTGATCCAGAACG
>JBFFJV010000167.1:0-5999 GCA_041555695.1 Thiohalomonadaceae bacterium
AGTCCGACCTGGGGCAGTTCCTGCCCGCAAATGCCGGCAACGGCCCCGACCTGCTGCTCGACACCCTGCGTGACAGCCCCGCCTCACGCGTCATACTGCTCGACCTCAGTGGCGCTGCGGAACAACAACTGGCCGAGACGGCAAAGGCGCTCGCGGCGGCCCTCTCTGCGACCCCACACTTTCAACATATCCTTGGTATCGACAATGCACTCCCTGAGGCGGAACAGAGCCTGCTGTTTCGCTACCGTTATCTGTTGAACCCCGCTCAATTTGATCAGGCGCACCTTAAAGCAGCACTGCAACAGCGCCTCAAGGAGCTCGCACTCGGCGCACCGCTGAACCACCAGCAACTGCGCCACGACCCTACCGCACAACATCGACAAACCCTGCAGCGCCTGATTCACCACAACGGTCCGCAACGACACCTTGGCGTCTGGTTTTCTGATGACCGCCAGCATGCCCTGTTACTGCTGCACAGTGCCGCACCCGCCTTTGCCCTGGACCGCCAGCAACAGGCCATTGCGGCCATCCAGCACGCCTTTAACCAGCTGGCAGCCGGCGACATCCAAATGGTGCTGAGTGGCCCCCCCCTGTTTGCCGTTGAATCACGCGAGCGCATTCAACAGGGCTCACAACAGCTCACCCTGGTCGCCTCACTCGGGGTCGCCCTGCTGATCTTTTTTGCCTATCGCTCGTTCGCGGCCACCCTGCTGATCGTGCTGCCACTGTTTAGTGGCATACTCGCCGGCGCCAGCGCCGTGGTGCTGCTGTTCGGACAGTTACACGGTATCGCTCTGGCCTTCGGCATCACCCTCATCGGGCTGACCGTCGACTATCCGATCCACCTGTTTAGTCATGGTGGCGACCACCAGGCGGCGAGACGCATCTGGCCCACCCTGCGACTCGGGGTAGTCACCTCGGCGCTGGGCTTCTCCGCCCTCCTGTTCTCGGCGTTTCAGGGGCTGGCGCAAATGGGGCTGTTCGCCATTAGCGGCATCGTCGTTGCCGCCGCCGTCACCCGCTGGGTGCTACCCGCCCTGCAGCAGCGCGAACACCAGCTGCACCCCTCACTCTCGCCGCTCATTCGACTCACCCTTATCACCGGCCAGCGTTTGCCGCTGCGCTGGCTGGTGTGGCTACTGCTGCTGGTTTCACTCGGCTATCTGGCACAGCGGGGAGAGGCGTTGTGGGAGACCGAACTTAATCGCCTGAGCCCGATCCCCTCCGCGCAGCTTCAACTCGATCAGCAACTGCGCCAACGCCTGCACGCCGCAGAACCGGGACAACTACTGCTGCTTCAAAACGCCAGTCTGGAAAACCTGTTACAGCAGGTCGAGGTACTTTCTGAACAACTCGATGCCGCGCTGCAGAGGAATGAGTTAAGTACCTTCGATACCCCCACCCGCTACCTGCCGAGCCGTCAACGCCAGCTGCAGTGGCGTGAGGCATTACCCGAGCGTGAGTCATTGGCTGCCGCCCTGGCCCTGGCGCAGAACGGTCTCCCCTTCAGGGAGGGGACGTTTCACGCCTTTATCGATGATGTGAGCGCAGCCAGACAACTCCAGCCCCTCAGCGCCGAAACACTCGAGGGCACCATTACCGGAATGCGCCTGAGCTCCCTGCTGCGCCGCCACGGCGATGGCTGGTACGCCCTGCTCACACTCGGCGGCATTCATCAGCCCGGGGCGATTAAACAGATCGCCACCAACGCTGGCGCACGCTATCTCGATATTCCGCAGCAGGCCTCGCAACTGGTCGAGCACTACCGCAATGAGGCGCTCACGCTGGGAGGGTGGGGCGGAATCATGATCCTGCTGATTCTCGCCATCTCACTGCGCTCAATCAATCGGCTCAGCCAGGTCGCACTCCCGGTCTTTAGCGCCATCGCCCTCACCACCGCGCTGCTCTCCCTGCTCGGTGAGCGGCTCTCCCTGTTCCACCTCGCCTCACTGTTACTGGTGCTGGGGATCGGTCTTGATTACGGCCTGTTTGTCGACCGTTGTCGCTCAAAGGGCAGTGACTGCAGTCGAACCCTCGGTGCCATGCTCATCTGCAGCACCACTACCCTGCTGGTATTCGGGCTGCTGGCCCTCTCACCGTTACCGGTGCTCCACGCCATCGGCCTAACCGTCAGTCTGGGCGTAGTGTTTACCCTGCTCCTCACCCTCACTACCGCCCTACCCCATGACAGCAACAAAACACCACGAATGGTGTAAAATAGGGCGCCTGTCCAAGCCTGAAAGAACCATGAAGCCGCTTCATATCACCGCCTACACCACTGTCAGCGCCCTGGGGCGTGGCAACGCTGCCATGCTTGAGGCGCTGCGCCATAATCAAAGTGGTCTGCAACCGCTCAACTTCCCCCCGGCGGAACTCGATACCTATGTCGGTTCCGTCGACGGGCTGGAGGAAGCCCCCCTGCCTGATGGACTCAGCGAGTTTGAATGCCGCAACAACCGCCTGGCTATGCTGGCACTGCGCCAGGATGGCTTCGAGCAACAGGTGGCGGCGCTACGTCAGCGCCACGGTGCCTCGCGTGTCGCCCTGCTCATCGGCACCAGCACCTCGGGGATCCTCAATACCGAGCTGGCCTTCCGTCAGCGCAATGAGGCGGGGGAACTTCCAGAGGCATTCGACTTTTCCCACAGCCACCAGCTCTCCTCACTGCTCGATTTTGTACGCCGGGTATTGCAGCTGGAGGGACCGGGCTTCACCGTCTCCACCGCCTGCTCCTCCAGTGCCAAGGTATTCGCCGATGGCTGGCGGCTGATCGAGGCCGGCCTCTGTGATGCCGCTGTGGTGGGTGGTGTGGACTCCCTCTGCCTGACCACCCTCTACGGCTTCAACTCACTGGAGCTGGTCTCCCCCGAGCCCTGCCGCCCGGCTGATAGTCAGCGCAACGGGATCTCCATCGGTGAGGCGGCGGGCTTCGCCATTCTTGAACGGGAGCCTGTCGAGGGGGTAAAGGCCCGGCTACTCGGCTTTGGTGAGAGCAGCGATGCCTATCACATGTCGACCCCGCACCCGCAGGGGCTGGGGGCGGTGCAGGCAATGCAGGGGGCACTGCAACGAGCCGGACTGCAGAGTCACGATATCGACTACATCAACCTGCACGGTACCGCGACCCCCAGTAACGACCGCTCTGAGGATGCGGCGATCAGCAGCCTGTTCGGCGCGGCTACCCCCTGTAGCTCCACCAAGGGATGGACCGGCCATACCCTCGGTGCCGCAGGGATCACTGAGGCGATTATCGCCATGCAGTGCATCGAACAGGGGCTAATGCCCGCCAGCCTCAACACACAGGAGCTGGATCCCGAGTTCAAGAGCGGGGTTCTGCTGCAGCAGCGCGAGGCCGCCGTGAACCGCGTACTCAGTAACTCTTTCGGCTTTGGCGGCAGCAACTGCGCGCTGATCTTCGGCGGTGCGCAATGACTGCCATCTACCTCAACGCCCTGGGCATAAGCGCACCCGGCCTGGGGGACTGGCCAGCGGCCTCTACGGTACTGCGTGGTGAGCGTGACTACCAGCCCGCGCCCCTGAAACTGACGGCCCCGGAACTGTTGCCCGCCACTGAGCGCCGTCGCAGCAGTGACAGTGTGCGCCTCGCCCTGCGGGTGGCTGAACAGGCACTTCCACTGGATGCAGCACAGGCGCTTAAACCGGCGGCGATATTCAGCTCGGCCTATGGCGATCCGACGATCACCCACAAGCTGTGTGAGCTGCTCAGTGGCACCCCGCCTATGGCCTCGCCCACCATGTTCCACAACTCGGTGCATAACGCACCGGCCGGCTACTGGAGTATCGCCACCGCCAACCCCGAAACCACCACCAGTATCGCCGCCGGTGATGACAGTTTTGCCACCGGCCTGCTCTATGCCGCCGCCCAGGTGATCGCCGAACAGTACCCGGTGCTCCTACTCAGCTACGACCTTCCCTACCCGCAACCGCTAGCGGATAAATGTGCGGTCACCGCCCCCTTCGCCTCGGCCCTGTTACTCAGTTATGAGGCGGGAGCACAGACCATCGCCCGACTTGAGCTGCAGCTAACTAACGGTGCCTTGAGCACCATGCAGGAGGATGGCCTTGAGTCTTTACGTTCTGGTAACCCGGCGGCGCGGGCACTGCCGCTGCTGGCATCCATCGCCCGCGGCAGTGGAGAGTGCCAGCTGCCCTATCTGCAGCATCAAACACTGCATGTTGCGGTAACACCATGCCGTTAAACCATCAGCAACTGTGTCGCCTGATCCCCCACCACGGCAGCATGTGTCTGCTCGACTCGGTACAGGAGTGGAGTGAAGCGTCGATCCGGGCTCGCGCCACCTCCCAATGCGACCCTGATAATCCGCTACGGGAAGGTGGCAAGCTGGCCGCCGTGAATGGCATCGAATACGCCGCACAGGCAATGGCGGTGCATGGTGCGCTGCTGCAGAACAGCGATGCTGCCCCCGAAGTCGCCTATCTCGCCGCCGTAAGAGGCGTACAACTGCACTGTGAACGGCTGGATGATCAACCCGAGCTGCTACTCGAGTGCCAGCGCCTGGGTGGCGACAGCAACGGTTTTATCTACGCCTTTACGGTCAGCAACGGTGACTCCCTGCTACTGGAGGGGCGCGCCACCGTGCTCAAGCCCGAAACCACTAGCCCAAACCCAACCCCAAACAAAGAGGCATCATGAAACGAGCCCTCGTTACCGGCGGAACCGGTGCTATTGGCGGTGCCATCTGCCGCAAACTTGCCGCCCAGGGGGCGCATGTCTGTATCCACAGTAACAGTCGCCTGGAAGTGGCCGAGGCACTGGCGCAGGAGATCTGTCAGGGCGGCGGCAGCGCCGAGGCGCTCAGTTTTGATGTCACCGATGGCGCTGCGACAGAGCAGCAGTTACAACACCTGCTTGAAGGCGGTCCGGTTCAGATCCTGGTAAACAATGCCGGCATTCATGCCGATGCCCCGCTGGCCGGAATGAGTCGTGAGCAGTGGAGCTCGGTGATCGATGTCACCCTTAACGGTTTTTACAACGTTACCCAGCCGCTCCTGCTGCCGATGATGTCGACCCGCTGGGGGCGCATTATCTCCCTCTCCTCCATCGCCGCCATTACCGGTAACCGCGGCCAGGCCAACTACGCTGCCGCCAAGGCAGCACTGCACGGTGCCAGTAAGTCCCTGGCCCATGAACTGGCCAGCCGCGGGGTAACCGTCAATGTGGTTGCCCCCGGCATCATCGACTCCCCGATGACAGAGCAGAGCTTTCCTGCCGAACGAATTAAACAGCTGGTGCCGATGCAGCGTGCCGGACGCCCGGAAGAGGTCGCGGAACTGGTCGGCTTTCTCGGCAGTGAGGCGGCGAGTTATATCTCGGCACAGGTCATCTCAATCAACGGAGCGATGGCATAAATGAGCAAGCAGAAGAGTATCATCGTGATCCCCGCCTACAACGAGGAGGCAACCATCCGTGATGTGGTGGAGCGCTGCCTGCAACTTGAACTCCCCGTGATCGTCGTCGATGACGGCTCCACCGATAATACGCAGGCGGCACTTGAGGGTTTGCCGGTGACCCTGCTCGCCAATGCACAGAACAGCGGCAAGGCGGCCACCCTGTGGCATGGCATGCAGCATGCCATACAGGCCGGAGCCGAGCAGGTGATTACACTGGATGGTGACGGGCAACACCGTCCGGAAGACATCCCTGCAGTGCTGCAGAGCGCACAGCAGCATCCGGGAAATATCATTATCGCGGCCCGACTGAAGGACAACGATCAGGCCCCGCGCGCCCGACTTGCCGCCAACCGTTTTGCCGACTTCTGGATCTCCTGGGCCTCCGGACAATGGGTGCATGACTCACAGTCAGGCTTCCGCCTCTACCCGGCGGGCCTCATCGCCCGGTTACAACCGGACACCAGCAAAGAGCGTGGCTTTGTATTTGAAAGTAAGGTGTTAATTGATGCCGCACGTAGCGGCTTTCCCTGTAAGGTCACACCCATCTCATCGAGCTATCACGCCAA
>JBFFJV010000168.1:0-5976 GCA_041555695.1 Thiohalomonadaceae bacterium
AGGGGCCAACAGCGGCGTGATTGAGATGTAGTAGCTCGTCATTTAGTGCAAATTCGTCATTAAAAGATATTGTCATAAGTCATTGATATTATTTGTGATAGTATTGTTACGTATGCGTATAATATCTATTATGTAAAGTAGTGTATGGATCACTTAAAACAGCATCATTTATTGTGGTCGACCAGATGACATAAAGTACTAAAGATCTGAACATCATGTCTGCAAGTTTTACACAAAGTAGTTAAATCTTCGACATGTGTTACGTATTCATGAGGGTAATATAAGGCTGGATCGCACGTGCGAGAGTGTGTCGTAGATGGTGCCTGTCTACGTTTGATACGGCCTTCACCAGTGACGGCGCCATACTCCGGAATATATTGTAGATATCAGGATCGAAGTGCTTCTCAATGAGATTATCCATGATGCTCAATGTCTCGTCGACTGTAAGAGGCTCTTTGTAGGGACGGCGACTGGTCAGAGCATCGAATACATCGACCACGGCAAATATGCGCGCCTCCAGGGGGATCGCGGCTTGCTTCAGCCCCTTCGGGTAGCCGCTACCGTCGAACCTCTCGTGATGACCGCTAATCACCGGCCTGGCATCACGTAGCCAGGGTACACCTGCGACAATGTCCAGTCCGTCTGAGACGTGTTTCTGAACGATCTCAAACTCCTCTTGGCTGAGACGCGCCGGCTTTAGCAGGATGCTATCCGGCACACCTATTTTCCCGACATCATGCAGGAACGCTCCCTTGATCAGGCCCGGAATACACTCTTTATCAATTCTAATGGCTTCGGCCAAACGTAGCGCATAGTAACTGACGCGGTAGTTATGACTATCCGTATTGCTGTCACGCTTGGAGACTGCATTCCCTAATGCCTGCACAGTCCATAGGTGGCTCATCAGCACCCGCTCGTTGTCCTTAAGGATGCGTCGATAGGATGCCATCATCACGGGGAGCAATATTATGGCCACCTGCACCAGTGTTACAATCACGACCAGAAGTGCCGTGTTGGTATTATCTTGTATCTGCCTGACTATCCCAGGGTTCACCGGTATCGCTGAGCGCATATACCAGCCGGAATCAAATACTGGCGTATATAGATACAGGAAGTATTCGCTGTCGATTTTGAACAACTGGTGACCGAGAGTACTATCGTTCAATAATTTATCAGGAAACGGAGCATATTTTGCCGGCAGCAGCGACACGCCACGACTGAACACAAGCCTCTTGTCTGACCTGTAGATCTCGAGAAAAGGTATTCCTTTGTTTTGCATAATATTCGATAAAAACACCTCTCTCTGTGAATGTTCGGCGCCAACCACCTCACTAATCAGAGGTTTGAGGGTTTGCAATTCATCCTGCACTACTACCAGCGCCTGGTCTGCGACCTGCTGCTTATAGTAATACTGCACAACCACAGACCAGACCACGCCATTCACCAGCAAGACAACAAACATACGCAGTGCAAAAGCATGTAAGAGATTTTTCGGTTTCGCCATGATCTCATGGACTCCAAATTATGCCGTTCTTGCCACCAGGAATATTGTGAATAGAGCTATTGTATACCGCCCCCATAAACTGAACTGCACTCGCTCACTACGGCATGTGTGATTCCCGCATCACTCCACACCCTTACAAAGCAGCCCTCTTGTGCACTCGCCATCACTTCATTCATATCCCCAGATCACAACGACCCGTCACCCTCATCATTCCAAATGGGATTTTCACGATCCTCCTTACTAAGCATTCTCTTTTCATCTTCATTGATATGCCAGAAGGATTGATCTATCGCACCCTCGATATATTCATTTTTTTGGTCATGATAGAAAGGGTACCACCAGTTTTCGACTATTTTCACTAAATAGGAACTGTAACGAAAAAGCGCCACACTCATCGGGCAATACACCGTGCAATTAAAAACCCAGTACCAGCGATACGTTCTAAACTGGAACCAGCTAGCCCCGGTATGATATGTGATCTGATTATCGTATTGATAACGATGTGATATCCAGGCCGGCACAAAAGACCAGTAACTCCGAATATCCATCCCGCCAACATACTTCAAATGAAGTCTTGTCAGTAAGATACCAATAATCACGAACGGGATAGTCGTAAGCAGTGGAATGTAAATCAAAATAACACCGAGATAACGCTTTCACACCGGTTGTTCATAAAAATTTTTGCCTATTATCACTCTGTCCATCGCATTACCTTTATGTGCCAACCATCCTAACGCTGGCATCAATAAACCGTACCAGCCCCACCATTTCACGCCCCATCGCGCCGATTCTACCCCCTACCCCTCTGCGCTCATCGTTGGTTTATGAATGTAATAACTATAGGTGGATTTGTTTATCGTTCCACATAAGCTATGTTTATTATGGATTTCGTTATCCTGAAACTCTTGCATGGGTGAGACATTGATGCGACGAATAGTGCACATGAAGAAAATATGATGCCAGCCACAAGCGAGACGACTAAAGAGGCCAGCCTAACTAACTATCAGCGTTTGGCGAGATACATTCACGAGCGTTTCCCCATCCTACAAAATGGATTACCCATAGCTGCCTTTTCTACTGGAGTACTCTCATACGTATCTCGCCTGCTGGACGCTCCCGCACAGCCAGACATTTCCGCTTACACAGTCGCTTTTATCTGCTCTTTCTTTTTTTTCTTGCAGTTAAGGATTTTCGACGAATTCAAGGATTTTCATGAAGATTCTCGATACCGCCCATACAGACCAGTCCCCCGTGGCCTGATTAGCCTGCGCGAACTAGGGTGGCTGTGGGTGGCATCGGCAGTTATCCAGCTTGGCGTCACGCTGCTCCTTACACCCAAACCAGTAGTATTTATACTTGCAATCTGGACCTATGCCGGGTTGTTAAAAGTGGAGTTTTTTATACCCTCCTGGCTTAACAAGCTCCCCCTGAGCAACATAGCAATTCACATCTTCGTCATACCACTGATAACCTTATATGTAGCCTCCTGCAGCTTGGTTATGCCAGACATAGACGCACTTATCTGGTTGCTCCTGATGAGTTACTTCTCTTTTTTTATCGTTGAGATAGGCCGCAAGATCCGCCCGGAAAAGGATGAGGAGTACGGCGTTGATACCTACAGCAAGCTATGGGGAATAAACCATGCACTCATGGTATGGCTAAGCGTCATGTTGATTACCTCAGCTCTGGCGGTTGCCGCAGCCTCTTTGGTGGATACCGTGCTACCAACGATAATCGGTTGTGGATTACTATTGCTCATGTCTGTGGTGATGTCACTGCGTTTCATGCATGAGCCAACGGTGCTGCTGAGCAAGGCTTTTCCGCTTCTATCGGGATTCTGGATCATCGCTCTCTATTTACTGGTAGGGACCGGACTGGGGTTCTAATATTAAGTTGTAATGAATAACCTTAACCTCATTCTGCTGCCGCATGACATAAATGCCGATAGCGCGGTAGGCGGAAAAGCTCGTGCCTTATCCGAGCTTTACAGGGCTGATTTCCCTATCCCTCCCTGGCTGGTACTGTTGCCCGAAGCCTTCTACGCCAGCCTGGACAAGGAGGCTCAACAGGCACTTGAGAAAGCGCACACGGCCCAAGAAATACGTGCTGTTGTTGCCCAGCTATCTCCATCGGTAGAAGTCACTGACGCGCTACAACAGGCTATCACGCGTTGGGGTGGTGAAGATCTCCATCTCGCAGTGCGTTCATCAGCCCTGGAAGAGGACAGTGCGGCCTACTCATTTGCTGGGCAGCTGGAGAGCTACCTCTTCGTGACCCCGCAGGAGTTACATGAGCGGGTTGCCCTGGTATGGCGCTCTGGCTTTTCAGAACGGTTGATTGCCTATCGCATGGAGAGCGGACTTTCCCCTCTACCTCTACCACCTGCGGTAATTATCCAGCAGGTGGTAGAGGGGGAAGTGTCAGGGGTGGCCTTCAGTGCTGATCCGGTCTCGGGGCGGCGCGCTGTTGCGGTTATCAGTGCCTTGCCTGGCCTGGGTTGTGCCCTGGTCTCGGGTGAGGCTAATGCCGATAGCTGGCGCGTTGGAGCCAACGGCGAAATCATCGAGACTAACATTGTGTACAAGTCGCTCGCCTATCGTCGCGATCCTGTGGCCGTCGATGGCGTTTCGGCCTATCACCTTGATGCCGAGGTCGCTGAACAGGCCTCACTTAATGCGCAGCAGGTGGTGCTGGTCGCCGAGCTGGCGCGTCGGGCCGAGCGTTTCTTTTCCAGACCCCAGGATATCGAGTGGACCATGGCGGGAGGTCGACTGTACCTACTGCAAAGTCGCCCGATCACTGGGCTCGCCGACAAGGATGATCCAGACGATGTCCGCACCATCTGGGACAACGCCAATATCGTCGAAAGTTACAGCGGTATCACCCTCCCCCTCACCTTCTCGTTCGCCAAACGTGCCTATGAGAACGTCTATCGGGAATTCTGCCGTCTGATGCGGGTGCCGCCAGCGGAGCTTGAGGCGAGTGAAAATATGTTTTGTTGCATGCTTGGGCTCATCTCGGGACGCGTCTATTACAACCTGATGAACTGGTACCGTCTGGTCGCTGTATTACCCGGTTACCACTTTAACCGCAAGTTCATGGAGCAGATGATGGGGGTGCGGGAAAGCCTCCCGGAGTCGATCGCCCAGCGTGTCGAAAAGCCCCGTACCGGCCAGCGTCTCATCGATGGGGTGCGCCTGCTGGCCACACTGTGGGGGCTGCTCCTTGCCTTCCTGGGGCTCAAGCGCCGCATCAGGCATTTCTATGTCCGGCTGAATGTTACCCTCGGCAAGGGCCGCCCCGATCTGTCCGCGCTACACCCTGATGAGCTGATCGCCTACTACCGGCACATCGAGCAGCACCTGCTGACACATTGGGATGCCCCCATCCTCAACGACTTTGCCACCATGTTCTTCCATGGTCTGCTGCAACGCCTGGCGGGTAGCTGGCTGGGGGATCGCGACAACAGTCTGCAAAATGACCTGCTCTCGTCCGAGTCCGGCATGATCAGCAGCGAACCGGCGCATCGAGTACGCGAGATGGCAGCACGCGTCACCGAGATCCCGTCACTGGCCGAGCTGATGTGCCACGCCGACATTGCCGAGATCAGGGCGTCGATGATCCAGCACGCAGAACTGGAAAAGGCCTATCAGGATTATCTGGACAGATTTGGCGACCGTACCAGCGAAGAACTCAAACTGGAAAGTATCACGCTATATGATGATCCCACCCCCCTGCTGCGTTCAATCGGCCAGTACGCTTGCACGCTGAAAGCCCGGAAACCCTCAGTCGACACGGCACCAGATAACGCAGAGCCGCGGATGGCAGCGGAGGCTCGTGTGCGCAAGACTTTACAGGGTAAACCGATTAAGCGGGCGGTCTTTGCCTGGGTACTGAAACATACCCGCGGCTGTGTACGAAACCGTGAGAATCTGCGTTTTGAACGTACCCGCGTTTTTGGACGGGCCCGCCAGATCCTTCTTGAGCTGGGTAAGCGTCTGAGCGCGCTGGAACGCCTGGAGGCACCCAGGGACATCTTTTATCTCGAACTAGATGAGGTCATCGCCTTTGTCGAGAGTCGGGCGACACTGACTGATCTGAAGAGTCTGGTCAGTCTGCGCATGACTGAGTTTGAGCGCTACCGCAGCGAAGCGGCACCGCCCGATCGTTTTGAGACCCTCGGTTCGGCCTATGTAGGTTCCTGTTACCTGCCACAGTCCCCACCCCCCGCTCCAGCCGGTGAATCACTGCAGGGTACAGGCTGCAGTCCTGGGCTTGTACGTGGGCCAGTGCGCATCGTACGCGACCCAGGAAGTAGCGTAGTAGCCAAGGGGGAAATTATTGTGGCTGAACACACCGACCCCGGCTGGGTGATGATCTATCCTGCCGCAACGGGACTGCTGGTTGAACGGGGGAGCCTGCTATCACACTCGGCCATTGTGGCCCGTGAACTGGGTCTGCCCACCATTGTC
>JBFFJV010000169.1:0-5972 GCA_041555695.1 Thiohalomonadaceae bacterium
AACCCGTTGTGGCATGCTATGGCGACTTTTCCCTCTCAGCATCATGGCGCAGCAGGAGCCGATGGAACCGGGCCTGTTCAGCCAAAACTCAAGGTTGGTGCGCAGGACGATAAGTATGAAAAGGAGGCGGATGCGGTAGCCGATACGGTGATGCGAATGCCTGCGAGTGGTGGGCAGACACAACTTTCGGAAGACGCGCTACCCATACAAAGCAAGCCTTTAAGTAACCCCACTGTACAGCGCTTATGTAATGAGTACGGTGAGAGGGTGGGTGGGGAGGGTACGCCATCGGTACAAAACAAATCCAACGGTGTCGCTTCACAGGCTGCAATATCCAGTTCAGTAAATAGCGCAATTAATTCACCGGACAGCGGTTCACAGCTTAATGACTCGGTACGCTCCCGTGCTGAACCAGTGCTGGGGGCTGATCTTTCCAATGTGCGCGTACATAATGGGAGTGCAGCGCAATCCGCATCACAGAGCCTTAATGCTAGAGCCTTTACCCATCATAATCATATCTTTCTTGGCAGAGGGCAGAGTGCAAGCGATGTGCAGTTGATGGCGCATGAGAGTGCTCATGTTGTGCAGCAAAATCGTGGGTTAAAAAATAACTTGCTTCAGAGATGTCCCCGGGGTGCGAGTGATGGTGAGGGTAGTCTGGTCAGCGAGGAAGGTTCGAGTGGTGTGCTGCAGTCTGAAAATAGTGTGGCTGATAGTAGCGATGAAGAACATCAAGATACGGCTGTATCTTATCAAAATTTCAACGTAGCTCTTAATTCAGCAATGATGAAGGTTCAGGAAGCGGCTTTACTAAGAAATACTATACAGGATGTGCTGGTGCCAGCCTTCTGTAGTGCGCGTGATGCTATTGACCCACAAGCGGCAACTGAACTGGCGGCTGCGATGGTTGGAGGTGTTCGTGAAATACGAGAGTTGCTAGGTTTGGCTCATGACCTTGCCGCTGAGTTTGACCCAGGTGACGCAAGTTCTTCATTGTCAAATACCCTTATGTCGATGCCAGAGCCAGAGGAAAATGATTTTGGGTTACATGCAGACCTTATGGTGGAGCTGGACTTGGGAGATGAAGACCTGTCTGCTAATGAAAGAGCTCTTTTGGTAACACTTGCACCTCTTGAGTTTCACAACAAACCTGTAGCAGGCTCATACTATATTCCCCCTTCTGATGATCGGATACAGGCTATTATTCGAGAAGCATCATTTACGATTGATATTTTGATTACTGTTATGGCGATCAAAAATCGAATAGAGTCTGCTAGCAGTTTTTTTGAATATTCTGATGCGGTCTCTCTTGCCAGTATGTGGCTTTCCCGGCCGATAAATTACTACTTCCTTTATAAAGTATTGAAACATGCGCTTGGCAAAGATTGGGCGTTGGTATCCTGTTTTCCTGATTCAGGTGGTCGTACGTTGATACAAATGCGCTCTTATGCTCAGGATAATGCCCGCATTTTTGGCGCGATGACAGATGTTGGTTCTTATAACTCAGAGTTGATTGGAGATCTTCTGACGTACTCTCTCGGCGATTGGGCAATCACCGATGAAAATGCAATGGGTGCATTTGAGATGATTGCCAGCGCTTCACCTGCTGCACGGCTCCCAATTCTTGAGCAATTAGATAGACGAGGATTGCTCACAAGATTGTGTAGAAATCTCCCGTGGCGCCATGTGGATGCATTGCTTAAGTCAATAGGTGGAGCACGAGGGGCAAATGCGCCCAGCGTGGCCTTTAAACTTCAGGATTGTATTAATGAAAATCAGGGGGGGGAGACTGTTTCAGAAATATATGAATCTAATGTTATGGATAACATAAAGAAAGAAAATTACGTTCGCGCTTATCTTTGGACTTTTCTTGATGTGGCTCACGGTGCTACTAGTCTTGGTTTTAAGGGAGTTCATGATAATGCTTATGTTGCACGTCGTGAAGGGTTCATATCATCTGACGAATATTGGTCAACTACAGCCAAGGCAGCTGGTCGTAGTGCGGCCTTGTTAGCGGCGACCATGGTAACTGGTGGGGCCGCAGGTGGTTTTGCGGAGGGGTTTGCACTTGGCCGAGGGCTTGGTGCTACCACGGCATCATTAATTGGTGGTGGAGTTGGCGGTGGTGCAGCAGGTGTGGCCGGTCAGTTTACGGGGGATGTCTACGATCAGGCGCTGCTTGGCAAGGAAGGTTTTTCATCTTTTGAAGATTATGCCCTTGCCCTTGGGCTTGGCGCAGGCTCCGGTGTACTACTGGCTGGGGTGGGAATGGCTGGTTCTCGATACCTGCCCAAATCAGCTCAGCGTATGTTCGAATACCACTCGGGCTCACCTGCTGGTAACTATCGTGTTGGTCAGGGCCTACGGCAAGGTATGCACCGCAAGTTTTATGATCTTAATCGTGCCTCTTCATATATGGGTAGGAACCTGGGGCGTAGTACTGCTATGTCACAGGGACAGTTTCAGGAACATTTTGAATGGGTTGATCCACAGGGGCGTCGACATATTTTTGAAGGAGAAGGACCAGGAAGGGGCGGCCACTTGTGGCCACCCAACCCTGAAGGAGGGCCAACAGCTGCTAATCCGGCCAGCCGTGCGGGTCCCAAGTCTGCCTTTCCTAGAACGTGGAATCAGGAGCGTATTATGGAGATTATTGCTGATACCGTTTCCAGCCCAACTCATAAATGGTATCGCAGTGGACAGCCTGGAGTTGGGCCGGTTAGCGATGGATTGCCATGGAACTGGCACAATGCTAATACAAGATTTGCAACCCACGTCAATGTTGATGGTGTAAAAATACTTATAGTAAGTAAACCAGGGGCTGGAGCAGTGATTACTTCTTACCCACTAGGTTTTGGTGATGCAGCCAATATATTAATGTCGGTTCCTCCGTATGCTACTTTTGGAGATGATGCTGAAGACGAGGGTTATTAAATGAAGTTGCTATTGAGGTTATATGTGGGCAGCCTATAAAGTCTGGGTGTTTGGGGTCAAGGCGGAGAGCGAAAGCCTGTAGTTTATAGGGTCAGTATTAATAATCAATGAGCCTACACATTGAGTTTAGCTAAGTCTACCCAGCGAAATTTGCGTTTCTTTAGATGCAGTATTCAGTTTTCGAGCCTGATGTATTGCATAAGAAAAATGGCATTTGTTTCATCGGGGGAGTGTGATTGGATAAGAGGTATCCAGCATCAAGGGAAGGGGGGGCTTGTCATTAAATGAAAAGCGTGGCCAGCAAAGGCAATAGCGTAGAGGGCTCAAAGTCTACTGCTCCGCCCGAGAGTAAGAAGACAACGACAGCAGAGGTTGTGCAACCTCAGCAACTAAATTCGCTATGGCACAGTATGGCGACTCATGCGAGTGAAAGTTCTGCGGCGGGCTCATCCGAGCCGCCTCCTATACAGCGTCAATCTGCGGAGCCCCTCCTGGTTCAGCGTGTGTGTGCTGAATGTGAGGAGGATCTATCACAAGGCCCTGATGTCATTCAAAGCAAGCTCACGGTGGGCGCACCGAACGATGAATATGAGCAGGAAGCCGATGCGGTTGCCGGTCGGGTGATGCGTATGCCTTCTAACGATACTGATTTAGATGAAGAGTTACCGCAAGCCGCTCCTCAGGTACAAACAAAACCACTAACCACCCCGTTCATACAACGCCTATGTGCAGGGTGTGACGATGAACGTGCCGACATGGGGAATCCCTCAGTCCAGACAAAGACGGATGGGATGGCGGTGCGAAGTACTATTCCTGACACAGTGAAGAGCACCATTAACACACCTGGCGGTGGTGCGCCGCTGAGTGAAACTGTTCGTTCCAGGATTGAACCAGTTCTGCGAGCCGATCTCTCTGCGGTAAGAGTGCATACAGACAGAACGGCACAGACCGCTTCAAGGAGTTTGAACGCTGCTGCATTTACTCATCGCAATAATATCTTTCTGGGTAAGGGGCAGAGACCAACCGATATCCAGCTAATGGCGCATGAGGCTACGCATGTGGTTCAGCAGTCATCCGCCAGAAGGTACTCACGCCCTGAATCCTCGTCAGTTCCAAGGATCCAACGTAAGGAGAAGTCTGCTGGCGTGTCAACCATGACGACCAGTGACTTGGGGATTTGTGATAACAATAAACCCAATCCTATAGTTTGGTTCAAACATAACTCAACAGAGCTGCGTCAGGGTGACGTCGACTCAATTACCCACCTGATGGTGATGGTACGGCGTGCTCAGCAACATCTTACTGCGGCTGGTGATTTCGGCGTGATCTATCTCTACGGCTTTGCCAGTGAAGAGGGTGAACCAGCTAATAACCTAGCACTTTCAATGAATAGAGCATTTCGAGTAAGGCAACTTCTCAGTGATGCTGGCGTACCAGCTGAGCGAATTGTGCCGCTTGGTCTGGGAGAGAATCGTGCTAATCAATCGCTTGAAATGAATCGGCGTGTGGAAGTCTGTCCGACACCAGCTATTAATTATATAGATATGGACCCGATGGAGATCAAGGTCAAGCAGATCAATTGTAATGCGCCTCCTGGCAAGGCCTCCTCATTAAATGAATACGTCCAGCTGGTAAGGTGCCTTGAAAATGTGCTCCCTTCACACAGTGCACGAAAAGTACTGTCATTTTTGCGCCAGAAATACTATGGGGGTAGCCTCTTCGGAGCTGCGATACCGTGCGGGAGAAGTACATGGATCCTGCATGCAGCACTTCCTCATGCACTTGACTCTGCGCTGAATAAGTCTCAGGTGGTTGGTGGTGTTGATATCGGTCACCTGTTTACCGGCCTGGAGGCTATGATGTGTCCACAATCGAGTGTTGATTTTGATATCCCATGGGTGCCTTTCGACTGGACAGTCAATATGCCCAGTGTTGAGCTGGTAACCTGGGGTGGCGATTTGGGGTCTGCCGCAGCGATCTGGACTGAAGAGCAATTCGATAAGGGTAGGAGGACGATAGCCAGTGATCATGTTGGACAGCCGGGTAAAGGTCGGGCAAGCGAGGAGGACTTACGCGGTGATATTGACAGCTATGTACTGCGCAGTGAACTGACGCAGAAGGCATGTGCCATGCCAGCTGTTAAACCAATCCTATCAAAACCGTTATCTAGCATTTTGTCCGATTACTATGTAAGTGCACCAGCTGGACAACCCCCGAGTGATAAGCATAGATCCAGGTGTTTTGCTCAAGCGATTGGTGGAAAAGTCACAGGTAATACCATCACGAATCCGGAAAATCTGGTTTCACGCTATAAATCCCGTATCTATGATTTTTCTTATGCTTTTTATTATCGGCGCCATAAATGGAGATATGTCATGGGCGGGGTCGGCAAGGTGCAGCGGGATAAATCACTTTTAGATAAATCAAAAAAAGTTATGAGGGAGTTTGTTTTCTGGTTGCAAAAAAAGATGACATAAACGTAGTTGGGTGTAAAAGATAACAGTGAATTTTCCTCGAATGATTTAAACAAAGGATGATAGCAAGATTCATGTAGGTGAAAGTGTTGGGAGGGGGGCTGTGATTGTTTTACTTTAGGCATTAATTCTATGCCTCTCTTTTTTCTGCTGCCTGTTATAGTGATACTGACTGAAATTAGGTATAAAATATGTTGCCAAAGGGGAGTGATTCCTTCCAGAATATGACAATGAGATAACGCCGGCAAAGCATAATAACTCACCGGTAAATTACTGCAGTTCCTTCTGGCGTGACATCACGACCAATGTGCAGGCGAATGGGGCGATGAGGGTGCTGCGCAGGACTGGCGGACACTCACTGCACCGGATGTCATTGCAGACAGGGTTGTGCATACCCCTTTTCGCATCTACCACCGGCCTACCCCAGCGCCCTCTCCAACCTTTCACAATAGAGTCTTAGCGCCTTAATGCGGGCAAAACGTTTGTCATTACCTTCGATCAAATTCCATGGTGCGTATGCGGTGCTGGTGCGCTCGACCATGTCGTTCACGGCATGCTCATATT
>JBFFJV010000170.1:0-5966 GCA_041555695.1 Thiohalomonadaceae bacterium
GCTCAAGGTTCTGCTCAGCCAGCTGGGCAGAAGAGCGGCGGCAATATTTCCATCGGTGTTTGAGAGATAACAGTTCACCGTCATGCAGACAGTCGCCCAACGCTGGCAGCCGATTGAGGCGCTAAGTGAAAAAATGATGGGACTCGCCAGGGAGGGTGAGTGGGAGGAGATCCCTGCGATTGAGCTTGAACGACGCGCCCTGCTTGAATCCTTTTTTAACACCCCTGTCTCCGCCGAGGAGGCACCTGAGGTTGCCGAGCGCATCCGCGACCTGCTGGCCCAGGATAAAGAGATGATGGGCATGGGTACCGAGGCCAGTTCTCAGTTGCTGAGTAAGCTCAATACTTTCGCCACCGGGCGGAAGGCGCAACAGGCCTACGCAAAACACGCCTGATCCCCTTTTTTATTCCCTCTTTCCCCCGAGCCTGTCGGTATCTACCTCGGTACAAGCCAAAATTTTGACATCCTCTCGTATCGTGTTAGTCTCATAAGCTAAGCTATTGAAATAAATAACAAAGGAAGCCCATGAGTGCCGATGCTATTCTGTTGATTGAGAGTGATGCAGAGCGAGTGCGCCAGATGCAAACCGTACTGGCCTTTGTTGATAGCACTGAGGTGATCGCCTGCGGTCCTTCAGACTGGGAAGCTTTGGTTGATGATGCGGCACTCAAGGCGGTGGTGATTGGCGCCGCCTCCTCTGATAGCGTGTTGGCGAAGCTTGACGCACATCTGCAGCAGGCTCAGCGTAAACTTCCGCTGTTTCTGATGAGTGAGCGGGAGGTGAATACCCCCGATGGAGTGCTGGGGGTGATCTCCTATCCGCCACGCTACAACCAGCTCATTACCGCACTGCATCGGGCCAACGCTTATCGCGACAGTCGCCATACCCACGGTGCCGGTGCCGCCGAGCTGGCACGGGTGCTGGTGGGTAAAAGTTCCGGCATGCGCCAGGTGCGCCAGCTGATTGAGCAGGTGGCGGATTCTGATGCCAATGTACTGGTTCTTGGCGAGTCGGGTACCGGCAAGGAGGTGGTCGCCAAGAGCCTGCACTACCTCTCCTCGCGTCGTGACAAGCCCTTTGTGCCGGTCAATTGTGGTGCTATTCCGAAGGACCTGCTGGAGAGTGAGTTGTTCGGCCATGAGAAGGGGGCCTTTACCGGTGCCCTTACCACCCGTCAGGGACGTTTTGAGATCGCCGAGGGGGGAACCCTGTTCCTCGATGAGATCGGCGATATGCCAATGCCAATGCAGGTGAAACTGTTGCGGGTGTTGCAGGAGCGCACCTTTGAGCGTGTTGGCAGTAACAAAAGTATTAGCACAAACGTGCGGGTAATTGCGGCGACTCACCGTAATCTTGAAGACAATATTGCAGATGGAAGTTTTCGTGAGGATCTCTTCTATCGTCTTAACGTGTTTCCCATTGAGATGCCCTCGCTACGTGAACGTCCGGAGGATATTCCGTTGCTGGCCAACGAGTTGATCCTGCGCCTGCAGAAGATGGGGCGTGATGTTTTTCAGGTGACCCCATCGGCTTTTTCCTCCCTTAGCCGTTACCCCTGGCCCGGCAACGTGCGTGAGCTGGCCAATCTTATGGAACGCCTTGCCATCATGTTCCCCGAGGGGGTGGTCGATTACGACGACCTGCCCTTGAAGTACCAGCTTGAAGGTGTGGCTCCGGATGAGAGTTTCGCTATGCCTGAACTGGAAGAGGCGCCAGTCGAGGTACCACAGGCTGGCGGTGTTTCTGACAACACTCTGCCTGCCGATGGCCTGGATCTGAAAGAGCACCTGGCGGAGTTGGAGAAGGCCTATATTCAGCAGGCGATGGATGCTGCTGAAGGGGTCGTGGCTCATGCAGCAAAGTTGCTGGGTATGCGCCGAACCACCCTGGTGGAGAAGATGCGTAAATACGGTCTGCAGCGTAATGAGTAGCCGTCAAATTCCTGGCGAACACATATAACAACTTGAAATAAAAGCATAAAATAAGTAGGCACGCTCTTTGCAATATTTGGATCACCATTTATTAGCGGGAGTAGAATGTCATGCAGCAGCCACAGCCATCGGGCAGTCCGGGGGAGGCGAGTTCCTCCCTGGGTCTGCTTAAGGAGCAGCTGGCCGACACCTACCAGAGTATCGAACAACGTATCGAGCGCCTCAACGGTGAGCTGCAGGAGGCGCGAAGTGAGCGTCGTAGCGAGCTGGTTGAGAAGGAGCGTCTGGCTGATCGCCTGCAGAGCCTGCTCAATGCCCTTCCGGCTGCGGTACTGGTACTCGACGGACAGGGGCGGATTCAGGAGCAGAATCCTGCAGCACATACTCTGTTAGGCACTTCATTGCAGGGGCAGCTGTGGCGCCTGCTTATTGATGAGCTTTTTATTCCGCAAACCAGCTCCAGTGGTGAGCTGCTGCTGCGCAGTGGCCGCTATGTCACCCTCTCCACCTGCCCGCTAGGTCATGAGCCCGGCCAGATCCTGATGCTGCAGGATGTCACCGAACAGAGGCAACTGCAGCAACACCTGGAACACAGTCGTCGATTAGCCGACATGGGGCGTATGGCCGCCAGTCTGGCCCATCAAATTCGCACCCCTCTCTCCTCAGCGCTGCTCTACGTCTCGCAGCTAAACAGCATGAAATCGAGTTCGGAGATCCAGCAGCGTTTTAGCGCCAGGGCACTGCAGAGCCTGAAGGGGCTGGAGAAGCTGATTGCAGACATGCTGCTGTTTGCCAATGGTGGCGGCGGTGAGCGTGAAAGGGTTGATGCGCGACAGCTGCTGGAACAGGCAGTGGAACCGCTACGGAGAAAAATGCAGGCACAGGGGATCGAACTTGCGCATGACTTTGCGGCGGGTGAACTCCCTGTCGAAGTTAACCTCACCATGGTTGTCAGTGCGCTGCAGAACCTGATTAACAATGCCATGGAGGCGATGCCCGGGGGAGGGCGTCTCTCTTTATCCCTCCATCGGGGAAACCCTCTGCTGGAACTTGGGGTACGTGACAGCGGGGTCGGTATCGAGCCTCAGTTGCGCTCTCGCCTGTTTGAGCCTTTCGTCACCACCAGAGAGGGAGGGACCGGGTTGGGACTTGCGGTGGTGCAGGCAGTGGCTGGTGCCATGGGGGGAGAGGTCTACTGTGAGTCAACGGTGGGGGAGGGGAGTTTATTTGCGCTCCGTCTGCCACTGGCCGAGCGTGCCTCGATGGCACAACAGGCCTGAGCTGAATTTTACTGAGGTGAACCATGAGTCAATCCATCTTAATTGTTGAAGATGACAGGGCGCTGGCCGAGGCGCTACAGGATATGCTGGAGCTGGCGGCCTATCAGGTCACCCTGGCCCACGATGCCAGCGCGGCACTGGCGGCGCTTAATCAGCAACCGTTTCACCTGGTACTGAGTGATGTGCACATGCCGGGGATGGATGGTCACGACCTGCTACGCAGGGTTAAGGCGCTACACCCGGATATTCCGGTACTGCTGATGACCGCCTACGCCACCGTCGAGAAGGCGGTTGAGGCGATTCGTGAGGGGGCAGTCGATTATATGGTCAAGCCTTTCGAGGCGGATGTGCTGGTGACCACGGTGGCCCGCTACGCCCGAGCGGAGAGTGATGGCAAGCGAGGGGTGATTGCCGAAGACCCGCGCAGCCACGAGTTATTACGCCTGGCTGCCCGTGTCGCCGGGAGTGAAGCGACGGTGATGATTAGTGGTGAGAGCGGTAGCGGCAAGGAGGTGATTGCCCGCTATATTCATGATCACTCAGCGCGCCTTGATGCCCCCTTTGTGGCGATCAACTGTGCGGCGATCCCGGAGAATATGCTGGAGGCGACCCTCTTTGGTTATGAGAAGGGGGCCTTTACCGGGGCCTATAAAACGACCCCCGGTAAGTTTGAACAGGCGCAGGGCGGTACCCTGCTGCTCGATGAGATCTCAGAGATGGAGCTGGGCCTGCAGGCCAAGCTGCTGCGGGTGTTGCAGGAGCGTGAGCTGGAACGACTGGGTGGTGGCAAGGTGATCGACCTGGACGTGCGGGTACTTGCGACGACTAACCGCGAGATGCGCTCAGAGGTGGCCGAAGGGCGTTTTCGTGAAGACCTCTATTACCGCCTTAATGTCTTTCCATTACAGTTGCTGCCGCTACGAGAGCGGCCCGGCGATATTGTACCGCTGGCCGAAGCGGTTCTAGCCCGTGTTGCATCCCAGCAGACCCGCACGGTGCCCAGATTGAGTGAGGCTGCACAGCAACAGCTGCGCGAATACCCCTGGCCCGACAATGTACGTGAACTCGATAATATGATGCAGCGGGCACTGATTCTGGCCGATGGCAATACCATCGATACTGCAGCGCTGCACTTTGAGAATATCAGTGGTTTTAGTCAGGTGGCGGCTGTTGTCGAAGAGCCTGTCGTGCCGGACGAAGAGGGGAGCCACGGTGAGAGTCTGAACGGTGATCTTAAACAGCGCGAGTACAGTTTGATTATGGATGCCCTGGCGGCAGGGAGTCGCAAGGCGGCGGCTGAGCGGCTGGGGATTAGCCCGCGCACTTTGCGTTACAAGATGGCACGGATGCGTGAAGAGGGATTCGAACTCAGTGCCTAGTTAACCACTTCTCACCTTACGAAGAGCCCTGAATCCAGGGCAAACTACCTACCCACTGTGCAGGAGTCGTCGCAGTGCGTCCTACGGCTGCCTGCGGTGAATCATTCGCCGCTACCCTCTGTTGCGTTTGTCGACAGGGGATATTGGCGGAGCGATAAATCAGGAATGAGGGCAGGATAGCCCGCACGTAAAAAGCCCTATTCATGCCAATAAAGTTGGCAAGTAATATGCATTCATCTCAGTAAGAGTCAAAAACTGATACCTCAAGTGAGGAGACTGAAATGAATACAATCGATACAAATCAACTACTTATGCAACTCCGTACCGCGGCAGCCCAGGCCAGGATGCCTTCGGCAGAGACGGTAGCGCCCCAGCAGGCCGGGGCTGCCAATTTCTCGTCACTGCTCACTCAGTCCATCGACAAGGTCAATGAGATGCAGCAGACCTCGGGGGCTATGACCCGCGCCTTTGAAATGGGCGACCCCAATGTGACCCTCCCTGAAGTGATGATCGCCAAGAGCAAGTCGGGTCTCGCCTTTGAGGGGATGGTTCAGGTGCGCAATAAGATGATCGATGCCTATCAGGAAATTATGCGCATGCAGGTGTAGTGCGTCCTGCCCATTGATGTCTTAACGAATAATCACAATCATATGGTTGAATGACGATGGAATTGGCAAAAACAGAAAATACATCCCCCATGAACGCCTTCGCCGAGGGCTTCATTCAGTTGCCGGCGGTACGCCAGATGAGTGTACTGGTTGGCTTTGCTGCGGTGGCTGCGCTGGGGGTGGCACTGGTGCTCTGGTCCTGGAACCCCTCTTACGGTGTGCTGTTCGGTAGCCTGGGTGAGAAGGAGGCGGCTGAGATTGCCGACCTGCTACGTCAGCGAAATATCAACTATAAGCTGGATGAGCGTACCGGTGCGCTGCTGGTACCGTCATCCAAGGTACACGATATTCGTCTGCAACTGGCGGCTGAGGGCTTGCCCAGGAGCAGTGGTATCGGGCTGGAGATTTTGCAGAAAAAATCGGAGTTCGGCACCAGCCAGTTTATGGAGACTACCCGCTACCAGCACGCACTGGAGCAGGAGTTGGCCCGTTCCATTATGAGTCTGAGCAGTGTTGAGAATGCCCGTGTGCATCTGGCCCTGCCCAAGCAGTCGGTATTTGTTCGTAAGCGCCAGGCGGCCAGTGCCTCGGTGTTACTGGATCTCTATGCCGGTCGTATGCTGGAGGATGAGCAGGTTGCTGCCATCCGCCATCTGGTGGCCTCCGGTATTCCCAATCTGGAGCCCTCTCAGGTGACCGTGGTCGATGAGAATGGTCGCCTGCTCAGCAGCAAGAAGCGCTCCACTGAGATGGCATTGAATCAGGAC